>CAYHWM010000095.1:3305-5101 GCA_964359925.1 uncultured Methanosarcinales archaeon | reverse complement strand
GTTCTCAAGCCATAACGGTAGCTTGCAAATCAACGCTGCAACACCAGAACTCGAAACACTCATCAGAACAACACTCAAAGACATCCTCGAAAAAACAGAAGAAGAAACAATTCTCGTCCCACGAAGAGCAAGAGCAGAAGTCAAACTACGAATGCTCGACCAAGGATACCCCGTGAAAGACGCCGCAGGATACGTGAAAGGAGCACCACTCACATTCGCATTAAGAACTATCACGACGGAAGGAAAACCATTCGCACTCTGGGAAGACCAACAAGAAGACATTGAACACTACGCGAAAGCACAACAAGAAACACCAGCATCGTGGATACTCGAACGGCCATGCGGTAGTGGAAAAACAGTGATAGGACTCGAAATTATGGTGAGACACCAAATGTACACCCTCATCCTTTGCCAAAGAGCAGAACACGTACGACAATGGAGAAAAGAAATACTCAGCAAGACAACACTCCAAGAACAAGACGTCGGAGTGTACACTGCCGACAAGAAAGAAATACGCCCAGTAACGATAGCCACCTACAGCATCGCCACAGCAAGAGCCCATATGACATCACACAAAGGAGCAGGAGCACACTTCCCACTCTTCGACGACCACCCATGGGGGCTCATCATCTGCGACGAAGCAAGAGGAATGGCAGGAAACGTGTACAAAGACGTAGGAAGCTTCCAATCAGTACTCAAAATAGGACTCGACGGAAGCTTCGTCAAAGAAAACAAAGACTTAGAAAGAGTCTACGCACTCATAGGAGCAACACTCCTCAACAGAGGATGGAAAGACCTTGAAGAAAGAAAAAGAATAGCAGAAATACGATGCGGAGAAATACACATACCACCACAAGAATCGCCACCGGACTCTATAAAAGACTCGTTAGAAAACGCCACACTACGCTCTCACGTGAAAAAAACTCGACGAGGAACCAGCGCCAATACGATAGCATCAACAAACCCCGCAAAACACGACATCGTCAAAGAACTCCTCACACACCACGACAACCCCAACGATAGAAGACTCATTATAGGATTCTACATTGAGGACCTCAAAAAAATCGCAACAGAAATAGACGCGCCACTCATATACGGAAAAACAGAACCGGATGTACGAACAGCACTCTACGACTTGTTCAACGAAGGATACTACAACACCCTCGTCGTCAGCAGAGTAGCAAACGATGGTATTGATATGCCAGACGCGAACGTGATGATACGAGTTCACGGACTCGGAGGAAGCAGAGCAGAAGAAGTTCAAGGAATAGGAAGATTAGGAAGAAACCTTTCAAGAACAAAAACAGCAAACTACTACGCAATCATCACAGAACGAAGCAAAGAAGTAGCATTCGCAGCCAACAGAAGAAGCTACCTCGTCAACCAAGGATACGACTACCGCATCGCAAACAGTGTAGAAGAAATAATCGCTATGAGAGAAAACAACGAAAACGTCAACAACCAACCAACCACCAACGAGCAACCACTCACTCCACAAACACCCCACAGACCTCACAGGTCAGCACAAGAAATAAGAGAAGAAGCGAAACGAAGAATACAACGAGGAGAAGTGTACGTATGCTAAAAAACACCAGTAACCCCACGACGAGAAAAACTTCAACAAGCAAAACGCCACCAAAGAATACTCCAACAGAAAAAAGTATCATCGTAGACGCGGACAAAAGAATATACATCGACCACGACGTACGAGGAGCAGAAGACGCGAGAACAGCACTCGCACCCTACACCATCTGCATCACCGCTCCCCGCATCGACACGCCCATCAGTGAATACGT
>CAYHWM010000095.1:0-3295 GCA_964359925.1 uncultured Methanosarcinales archaeon | reverse complement strand
AATACGTCCTCGACGAAAGAAAAATAGAAGACCGCATCCGCGAACAAGGAGAACGATTAGAAGACATCATCGCACTCCTTCAATCACACTCCCAAACACCACTCCCCTCGAACATCACATCACTCCTACGACACCACCAATCATCAAACGCTATCCACATCCAAAGAACAACAACAGGATACGCAATAACGTCAAACAACGAACGAAGACTGCGAGCTCTTTTCGGAAACCGCCACTTCCACTTGACAACAGGAACAACAGTTTCTTACTATCTGAGCAAAAAAGAACCACTCCCCATCCCCTACTCATCACTACCACTCCTCAGAAAAACAATCGAAAAAGAAGAAGTCACAGGAGTCAACATCTCACGAGAATCAACACTCGAAGAACTCGTACACTCTTACGGAATCCCACCATCGTGGGTTCTCGAACAACCATCACTACAACGAGAAATCATCAAAACAACACCTACCTCTCACGTTCTCGTCAGCTCACCACACCTCCAAGAATTCATCATCAACGCTCAAGAAAACCTCAAGGACATACTCGAAGACGTGAAAGACATACTGCCATTCAAACAGTACGAACAAGTACGAAACTTCTACGAGTGGGAAGGAACACCAGCACATCACTTCGAAAACGTTATGCGACAACGAGTCAAGTTCTACGAAACACTCAGACTCTTCCACTACCTCACCACTCACGACTACGAACGAGAAGTCGCCACGGGAAGAAGAGAGTATTATGAGTACCTCATCACCACTGAAGTACTACCACCAACGACTGCGATCGACCTCTTAACAACACTCGGATGGACAGTACGACAATCCAACACCAACTTCAACATTGGAGAAACCAACTCCCACGACTACATCAACATACAACTCCACCCATCAAGAACACTCCCCGCATCAAAAGAATCAACACTACCAAAATGGTTCATTATCGAAAGCCCAACACGAGCACCATTCGACGAAGTCGCCAAACAAGAATATGAAGCAGTACAATCACACAACACACTCCTCACCACCGAAGAAATAAACGCGTGCACCACACACTACGAACAAAGAGGAACACTACCACTCGGACACCACGGAGGACAACCAGCACTAGCGTGGAACGTTATCAACGCGATCAACAAACTAAGAGAACAAGGAATCATACCAAAAGAACCAGAAACAGAACCATTCACTCCCATCATCACACCAACACCAATACTGCTCGAAATACGTATCGAGGAAGAAATTGAGGAAAAAGGCATCACAACAACAGAACCAATACTCGAACAACTACCAGAAACAATCACTCCAGAACACGCAACCAGTATGACGCTGCCACTCGAACAACTCGCAACAGAATCAGCAACAGACTCAACACTCTCAGACCACCCACCATCCACGATCCACAATCCACCAACACCCCACACTCCACTACCAGTTCTACCAAGAAAAGAACGAGTCATCATCGAACAAGGAACCCACCACCTCACCATCAACGGAGAACTCTACCAAAGCGTTGGAAGCATAGAAGCAGAATGGAGAGTTCCAATCTCAACACTGGAAGAAACAGTCACGTGCGAAGAACACGTACACGTAACACTACGAGGAGTTACACGATACGTCAAGTGTACCCCAGAACTCGAACAAGCAATCATAAAAGAATCAACGAAAACGTTCAACAAAATTTTAAGACTCATCAGTGGAAGAGAAGACGACCTCCCAGAAAGAGTATGGAACATAATCACTATCAACGCCTGTGAAGACACGCCACTCTACGAACTCTCACAACGAGAAGGAACGCCCTACGACGTACTCCTCAAAGAATTACAAGACGCGCACACCATCGCGAGAGTCATAAGAAAAAACATGACACCAGCAAACGTACGACGATGCTTGTACGAAGAAGGAATACCATTCATACCACTCTATGAACTATACGAAAGAACAGGAATACCAGAAATAATCGCGAAACAACAACACTCAAACAGAATACTAACTATCAAAGAAAAAGGAATCACCCTCTGCGCAGGAGCGAAACACTCACTCGAAACCAACCACCAACAACTCACGAACGATTATGAAAGAACCAAAACACTCCTCCCGCCACACCACGAAAGAATACTCGAAACAATACTAAAAAGAGAAGAACACTCAGAAAACGATTACAAACAAGTATTAGGGTACAAAACAAAAACAGAAATGAACCGCGCACTTGTAGAAGCGACCATGATAGCCAAAGCAATACCTGAAACTACTAACGCGACAACAATGGGAAGATACGAACTTGTAAGAGACGTCGCTGCGAGACTAAAAACATCACTCTTCGCCATCACTCAAACAACAGGAGCGAGCATCATCACGATACAAGGCAACGAGTACGTATCAATGCCTATGATGAGAGGCAAAGAAGAAAACGAAAGAAGATCAACGGGAAGCGAGTAACAGAAACAGGAACAATCTTAAGGAATCACCGACGAAGAGTTCCACGAACGTTGAAGACATAAGCAATCAACACTTAATACCATTCCACTTTTAATCCGGGAATTCTTGTGAAGTGTTCCTTATTCCTCGTCAAAAGAGTTTTGTTCTTTTCGAGACAGATGGCTGCGATGAGACAGTCTTCGTTGTCTATTTCTTGTCCTTTCTTTTTGAGATCAGAGCAGATGATTCCTGCACGTTTCGCACTTTCAGGAGTGAGCGTTTCTATAGTCGTTTCTTCTGTGATCTCTTTGATGCTTTCTTCTTCGGAAGGAGTCATATATCGTGCACTGCTCCAAAGTTCGAAAATAGTGATAGTTGTTGTTGATACTCCTTCACTCGGAGGAATTTTTTCTTTCTTCTGAAGCGCTTCTTTTTTTCCTTTCAGAAGATCAATGACGAAACTAGTATCCGCGATCATTGTCGCAACTCTCGTTCTAAACGCGCTGATCGTTCTCTTGATCGTTTTCTCCCTACAAATATTGACTTCTCGACCGCGTCGGCAGTTTCTCGGCTCCAGACTCCCGCAAAGTCGAGGATTGATTTTTTCGTTCCGAGCTCTCGCGTGATGACTTGGCTGAAACTTTCGTAGTCATACTTTCGTGATGCAAGAATATCATACGCGGACTCTGTTATCGTCAATGTTTTCGTCGCCATACACGTACGTGTACGTACGTGCACTATTTAAGGTTTTCGATGGCAACCCATCGAGAAAGCAATTTCTTGTCGACCTCAAATCGACAACTTTATATACCTTTGCTTATTTCTCGTAGTTCACAATGGCAAAAAACAACCATTCAACCGTCGAAGAACGCATA
>CAYHWM010000094.1:0-5127 GCA_964359925.1 uncultured Methanosarcinales archaeon | reverse complement strand
GTGATAGGGTAGTAAGCGTTATCAAAGTCCATCCAGACTCCGAGTCTGAGGAGGTCCTTGTCCATTTGTTTAGCGCTGTCGACACAGAACTTTTCGCATTCTCCGACGAACTTTTCCATTCCGAACTTGAGAATGTCTTTTTTCGTTTCGAGCTCGAACTTTTGTTGCACCTTGTTTTCCGTTGGTAGTCCGTGCATATCGTATCCTGCTCTGTCCCACACGTTGAAACCCTTCATTCTCTTGTATCGAAGAACTGAGTCTTTGAGAGTGTTGTTCCACGCGTGACCGATGTGTAATCTCCCGCTCGTGTACGGTGGTCCTTGTAAGAAGTAGAACTTTTCTCCTTTCGCTCCTTTCTTCTTTAATTTCTGATACGTGTCTTTCTCGTTCCAAAGGGCAAGAACTCCTTGCTCTATCTGTTGAGGGTCGTACTGTTGAAAACGCATAGAGCTTCGCGCAAGAGTTGATTTATAAATATTCGGGTGGTGGAGAGCAGAACTCGTCGTTTGTTCCTCCGCGTCTTCGTTTTCCGCGTTCATAAGCATCTCCCGAGATCGGAGTCGAATCTCAGCTCGTCACCATAGTATTCTCGCTGGTCGGGAACGCCTCCTCGCAACAGTGGTTGTTGCGTTGGTGGAGTCTGAGCGTATGTTGTTCCTTCCAAACGATGTTCTTTGTTTTCTTCAGTATTTTTTCGCACTGTTTGTTCGAGTGTGTATTCAGTCATTGTGTGTCCCTTCGCAGTTTAGAGTCTGCCGACTACTTGTTGAAGTGTTAGAGGAGTTGTTCCTTTTTCGCTCCTCAAAAAATGTTCATCGTCAAGAATTCTTCACTTCCTGTTCTCGTTAGAATTTTTCAGAACGTATCACGGTTCAAAACGGTAACGGAGAACGAAAGCGTTTGGGAGAAGTTTGACGATGAAGTGCTTCGTTACGAAGCAATAAGAATAGTAATAGTAGAAAGAGACTGGACCGTATCGAGCACGTTGTCCGACGACAAATTCTCGTTTTCAGTTGTCATAGTGGTAGAAAAAGTGCGCACATTTATAATTCTTTCGTTGTTTCTGCAAAGTTTGATGGGTGAGCGTGATGGGAAAAACGTGTGTGGCGATGATGAGCTTCCTCTGAAGGGATTAGTATTCAACGCACTCACGTTTTATACGGGGCTCTACTCGAGCAGAGTGCTTTCTTGCAAGTATGTGCGAGCGTTGTGTATCAAAGAGCTCGATACTCTTGCGGATAGGTATTGTGTGTATCATAGAAAACTTGCGAGGAGAGTCATTCATCCTTTTACGAGGGCAGAGCTTGTCACTCTTACAAGAGTGCTCGTTCGAGAGCCGAAAGCTGTCGTTCTTTGGAGGGATGAGGGAACGTTACGAGTCAAGTCAGTATCGTTGGATGATATATCTTCGGAAGAAGAGTGTTGATGAGTTACTATTCTGGCCAGTCTTCCGTTTCTTTCTTCCCGCCGAAGTCTAAGCTTGCGATGAATACGTCTCGTGCTCTGACGACGTCGAGCATGGTGACTTCTTGTCTTCCGACGATTCTCGCGCTTGCTCTTGCGAGGTCGAGTATTCCGTGGACTGTTCGTGGAGTGATTTCTATGAGGAGGTCTTCTTCTTCATCACGTACTCTTGATGCGAGGAGGACTACTTCTTCTTGAACCATTTTTGATACTGTAGGGTTCATTCCTCTCGCGAGCGAGCAGAATCGTTTGATGATATCTCGATCTCCTGGAGTGACGACTGTTTTCTTCCTTTCAACGACTGATTTCGCTATGCGTTCAAACTCTTCAGCGTTTGGCTTGTTGATTGCGAAGACGAGGTGGAATCGTGAGAGTAATGGTGCGTCAACGGGTAGTTGTCGTCGTACTGCGTTTGCTGAACCTCCGCGGAGTTTTCCTCCTGTAGGGTTTGCTGATGCGAGGAGTCGGATGCGTGCTGGTAGTTGTTCGTGTTTTCCTCCTTTGTCGTACGTGATGAATCCTTTCTCCATAGCGTTGTACAATCCTGCTCTCGAGTCTTCTTTCATTAAGTTGAGCTCGTCGAGGATGCAGATGCCTCCGTCAGCCATAGGTAAGAGTCCTGGTTTTATTTCGTCGCCTTTCATCGTGACAACAAGTCCTACTCCCGTCGTCCCGCTACCGAGCCCGTAGCTTGTGATTGGTGCTAATTCTGAGATGGATCGGAGGATGTCGGTCTTACCCGTTCCTGGATCTCCTACAAGGAGCACGTGTAAGCGGTCTGAGAGTAATTGGAGTGCTACTGCTCGCTTTACCATATCAAGTCCTACGATGTGGGGAGCGACGAGGTCGACCAAGCGATCGAAGAAGCTGTCGCCTGCTTCTCGAACTCTTTCGAGGATGTACGAGTCCCAGAGTTTCTCATTCAAGAATTTTGTTTCGATGCGTGCCGTTTCCGTCGAGAACAAGAGTTGTGGAATGTCAAGAGTTCCAAACAACGATGTTTCTACCGTTTCCGCTCCTGGACGGCAATGAACTTCTTTCAAGAGAGTTCTCACCCGTTTCCCGTCCGTTGCCCCCAATAATCGCTCTGCTGTCGCTACGAATTCCGACTCTTTCTTGAAGAGCGGTCGTGCGTGGAGAATGTAACGCCCAATACCCATACTGAGGAGGAGAACGTATCAATATAAAACTCTTTGGGTGGTTGAGAATATAAAAGGAAAAACTCCAAAAGCTTAAAAACGCCTCGCCTGTCTTTCAAGCTACAAGGGCTGGTAGTTAAACCTGGTATAACGCTCCGTTGGCTTCGGAGAGGCTCCGCGTTCAAATCGCGGCCAGTCCAGTTAAAAATACTCCTATGAGTATTCTCTTGTGATGCGTTTGTTGTCTGGACTGCCGAGATAAGAATTCCGCAGAATTCTGCATCGCGGCCAGTCCACTTAAGCGTTACACGTATGGTGCTACTCTTATGGTGCACTGAATGTGTGGAGTGGTTGCGATAAGCACGTTAGTGCCGCATCGCGGCCAGTCCAGTTGAAGATACTTATTGAACGTATAGTTTGACCGTACGTGGAAAGCTCCTTTGAAATCCTCGACGAGGAACACATTGCGCTACGTCCCCGTAAGGGACAACCCCCCGTGACGCGCCAGCGTCGAGACATAGTGGATTTCAACCTTATGGTGCTTTCCACGTACGTTTGACCAGAAGAGACTTATCCGCGTCTTTCAGTTATATCTCCAACTATCACGACAAGATATTCTTCGTCATATCTTCGGAGGTATGCATTGTAGATTTCTGTTTTCTTGCTTTGTTCTGATTCTTTCAAAAGTGCGCTCAGGTCTCCTTTTGTTATTCTCGTGCATCGAGCGTCAACATCATCAATGTGTACTGTCGAGAGTGCTCTCATTCTTTCCGCGAAAGGTTTCTTCGCATCTTCTGATATGCCTGCAACATTACGAGGAATATAAAATTTGCAGTGCCCACGAAGACCAACAGGTATGTACTCACCATTCCGATTCAACACTTGAACTTCTGAAGGGTGTTCTTTGGAAAAACCTGCTCTTGCTACCTCTTCCAAAACGATTTCATACTCTTGAATTGCAAGTTCTTCGATGCTGGTATGGAGAGATTTCATGGTGCGCCCTGTTCATCTTTTGAAGCATGAAGATATTCCAAAAGGTATTGTTGCAAAAGTGTTCGTATTCCAAATTGTACTTCTCTGAACGTTGATAGTGTTTCTTTTGGCTTCCATGGTACACCCGAACTGCCTCGGTGTTCATCTCCTTCATGTTCATAAAATTGTAGGAGTCCAGATTGTTGATTTGATCTTTTAAGTAAATCAAATTGTTTTAATGGTGTGTAAAAGTCCAATGTGTATCCAAATCCATTGAATCCTGCGGGTAGGTAAATGATTGGCTGTAGTGCTGGTTGTTTTCCGTGTCTTTCTATTGTACCGTTAAGTAAAAAATCATATTTCCAGTATTCACCATATCTTTGTTTCATATCTTTACTAAATACAGTCCATGAAACTTGCAAATCTACAAATCTATCCTCACTTCTCCATGCAGAATCAAAATGCATTGTTATTCTTCTTTGTTCATTGTTCATGTTCTTTCCTCCTCATCATTGTCCGGAAAAAAAGTAAAACTTCTAAGTACTCTTTGAAGATGATCTACAGATTCTATCTGAAGATGGTAGACAAACTCGACGCCTCCATCGTAATGGTTGAATGTGCCTTTATGCCTACCAGAGTATCCTCTCGACCGCAACGCATAATCTCGAGACTGAAGAGTGCGTAGTTCTACAATGCCTTCTTCAGGCGTCGTCATGTTTTCAAGTGGCGCGTATACGTTTGCTTGAAACTTCAATTGTCCAGTAGGAACTTTTGTAATCTCATCAAGTCCGATATTGATATGGAGAGACTTGTGCTTGAGCACAATACCCCCCGCAGTGTCTTCCACTATCGAAAACTTGCCTGTTAATTCTTCAGGCAGTTGTTCGTACATATTTGCAACGTTATGATTCATAGTTCTTACCTCCATTAATGCCTACTGAGTAATAACTATTGTAGTATATAATTATTCACTCTCCAAAAATGGAGGAGAAATGGAAAGATTTATAATCTCGAAATGGACTGAACCGTGTATGGACGTTTCTATTCTCGAGGATATTGGCTTAACAAACGCGGAAATTAAGGTGTACCTCTCCTTGCTCGAGCTCGGAACGACAACGGCAGGACCAATCATAGAAAAATCAGGGCTTCAAAGCTCCGTCGTTCACATGACTCTGAACAAATTGTCTGACAGAGGTTTCCTCTCATTTAGTAAAGAAGGGAAGAGAAAATATTACTCTGCATCAAACCCGAAACACATCGTCGACTTTATTACTGAGAAAAAAGAGCGTTTCGAGAGCATTCTTCCAGAGCTCTTGTTGAAGCAACAGCACGCGAAAGAACAACCTGAAACGACGACGTACCGAGGAGTGAAAGGGGTCAAAGAACTGTTATATGAACTCTTGAATGCCGGAGGAAAAGAACATCACACGTTCGGCTCCGCGAAAGAGTCGTTGATGCTCGGTTCTGCGTGGTGGGTGATGTACCACAAGAAGCGGGCGTTGAGAGGAATCACTGCAAAATTATTATTCAACGAGTCACTCAAAGACTGGTC
>CAYHWM010000093.1:0-5267 GCA_964359925.1 uncultured Methanosarcinales archaeon | reverse complement strand
TTGGTTGTTCGCTTACTGGTGTTTCTGTTTTTTTCTCTGGTTGAGGTGATTGTTGTTCGTTGTTTGGAGTTTCTGGTACTTGTTCGGGTAGTTGTTTTGTTGGTGGTAGTATTGGTGGTTCTGTTGTTGGTGTAGTTGTTGGTGGAATGGGATTCACGTCCGGTACTTGTGGTTCTGGCAGGTATTCTTCTTTTCGTTCTTCTTGTCGACTTTCTGGTTGTTCGTTTCTTTGTTCTTTTTGTTGTTGTTCTCTTTTCGAGCATTCACTTTTGCAATCAGGGTCTCGACAGTCCCAGTATCCATCGTTGTCGTCATCGTTTCCATTGTCACATACTTCGTTACCTCCGAGTGCGCTGACACATTGTGGACTGATTCTTTCGTCACTGCAGTATCTTTCTTGACCGCAGGAATTTTCTTCTCGTGATTGGCAATGAGTGTTTTTCTTTTCTTCTGTTTCGTTTCTGAGTGATATGAGATATCGAGTTTGTACTGTTCTGTACGTTTTGAGTTCTACTCCTGCGTTTTCGAAAGCGTTCGTGACGTCTTCTTGGAAGGAGTCTATTGTGTACTTGTCGTAGGGCGTGTCGTTACGTGATGCTGCTTGTTGTAGTTGTTCTCTGATGCTGGAAAGTTCATAAACTGCAGAGTAGAGAGTGGAAAAAGTATTCTCGGTTGGCGTGTTGATGTACTCTTTTCCTTTGTTGACCACTTCTTGGACTGCTCGTGGTAGTTTTGATCGTGAACCTTCGAGGTCTGGCTGGTCTTTTGTGTGTTTTGGATTGTTCGCTTCGTCAAGCTTTTCGGCGTTATTGTACGCTTTTGTTTGTCCCCACGCATTGACTCCGAACCAGTACCAGTTATTCTCACAATTGACACACTTGTCGGCGTTGAATCTCATTTCTGCAGTGTCTGTTCTCGCGATGATTCCTTCGGTTTTCTCTTTTTCTTGATCGGCGATGTTTGCTGTTGGGAAAATTGATTGGAGTGTAGCTACGCATTGTTCTTTATTGTCTTGGAGATACTTGTTGAGTTCTTGCTCTACTCCTGCTGCTGTTCCTGCGAGTTTTGTGATGTCTGGTTCTGAGCGTAGTTTTTCTATTGCTTCTGTTGGACTGAGTGTGAGTTTTGTTTTGAATCGAATATCAAGGTTCGTCCAGTAGAATGTTGTCGTTTCTCCTTCTGTTGTTATAATGTTCGGGTGTGCTTCGAGTACTATTTTTATTCGTTCTCCTTCGTGGAGTATTTTTTGCCATTCAGGTAGTTTCTCGTCGAGTCGTATTGATTTTTCTTCGTTCGCGTTCCACGACCATTCAGTCATTCGTGTAGGTGGTCCGAACACTCTCGTGAGTGCTTCACTGCTGACTCCTTCAAATCTTTTTTCTCGACGTTCTCGTTTCTTGTCAGTTCGTGACTCGTTTCGTTCTCGTGGTCCAAGTGCTCCGTCCATTGCCGTTTCGAGTTCTCCTGCATACTTCATTATTTTTGAGTAGTCTTCGTTTTCCATCGCTGTAATAATTTTTGTAACGATGAGTGCTTGTGGTTCGAGTCCGGAGTTTTCGAGGACGGTACGTATTGCTTCGAGTTCGTTTATTGCTTTGGTCGTTTGATTATTTTCGTAGTATCGTTCAATGTTCGCAAATTTTTTCTCGAGTGATTGTATGGCTTCGATGTCTATTTCTTTGACGGGAGTAGTGAGTGCTTCTGCGAGGAGTTCTTCTTCTTGTTCCCTTTCTCGTTCTTCGCTCGCATTTTTGAGTACGTACGCGTTCAGTCCTAATTCTTTGTTCAAATCAGTTCGTGCTTGTATGATGACGAGTTGTAATTGTAAGTACGTGATCGTTCCTGACTCGTACTCGCTCGCAGCAGTGTTCACGCTCGAGAGCGTGTCTTGGAGGGAAGCGAGTGTGGGAGTTGTTAGCGTAACGAAAAACAGGGAGAGGAGCGTGAGGAGAAGAATACGATGGTAGCGAGTGGAAAATTTCATCACGAACCTCTTTTTCATTTTCTTGAGTGTTATTGTTTATAAACTTGATGTTCTTTTTTCGTGAGGAAATGGTTGATGGCACTCTTCCTGCAAAAGAGTATGAACGCTCAAAAGGTTTTGAACTATTTTTGCAGTACACTGATGAAAAAAAAGTTCTCGGATCCGCAGTACGAGACATTTTGGGACTTGGATGGAATGGCACTCTTCTTGATATTGGTTGTGGTGATGGTTCATTGACTGAAATTGTTGCTCACAATGCGAAGGAGACATATATTTTGGAACAGTCACCAAGACTATTGGCACAGGCAAGAATGAGAAATATTCAGAATCTTTGCACTGTTCAATGCTCATTTCCTGATGACTCTCTCCCTGTGAAGTGTGATGTTGTTTTGTTATCCCACGTGTTATACTTTCTCCCTGATTGGAGTGTTGCGTTGCAAAAAGCTTTTGATACCGCAAGAGACTCTCTCATCGTCGTGCACTTGTTTGCGGGTGGAGAGTATGGTGATTTGCTTTCTTCGTGGATGCCTCGACTTACGGGAAGGTCTGCAGCTACTTTTTCTGACAGAGTTGGAGAAGTATTGCGATCTTCGGGAATGGCGTACGAGTCGAGAGTTGTTCAATCCAGTATAAGAATTCCTTCGCTCGAGGACGCACTCACAATATCAGAATTTTTCTTTGAAAGTCCTCAAGAATCATGGGGTTCTCAGAGAGAAGAGTTACGAGAGTGGTACGGTCAGCAAGTACAGAATGATACTATTGTGTTACGCGCGTTTCACGAAGTGTTCCATATAAGGAAGAAGTCATTATGAATGAAAAGTTTCCACATTCTCACATCTCATACTTTCTATACAGCACGATAGCAATGACTACGATGATCGCTGCGATGAGTGGTACTCTCCACTTGTCTGCTGGTCTTGGGTTTTCTGGTGTTGGTGGAGTTTCTGGTTCTGGTGTTGTTTCTGATGGTTTTGGTTGTGTGTTCGTCGTCGTTTTTTCTTCTGTTGGTATGGGAGTCGTTGTCGTGGTCGTGCTCGTCGTCGTGTTTTTGGTACTTGAACTGCTTCCTCCGCCTCCTCCTGCTGCTGATCCTCCGCTACTGCTTCCTGACGATCCTGATGAGCTGTCGCCTGCAGTTCCGGTGATGCTTCCTATCGCAGTGTCTGTTTTTGTTGCTGTTCCTGATGGAGTGCTTCGTGCTTGTGCACTGACGGTGTACCTGCACGTGTTGCTTGACATCGTGACCGTCCACGAGTGAGTGGTTGTTTGCCCGTTCGTGAGTCCTGTGATAGTCGTGCTCGCTACTTGGTTTCCGATGGTACAACTTCCGCTCGTAACCGCAAACGTGAGGGTGACGTCTGCACTTCCTCCTACATTTGCTTGGGCGGTCACGTCGACTGTGCTTCCTGAACTTGCGCTGTCGACGGAGTTCGTCGCGAGTGCTACGATATCAATAGTGTTGACTGCTACTTGGTTGTCAGCAACGTAGGTATCCGTGACTTGGTCGAGGAGTACTCGCGCGAATCCATTTCTTCCTGTCTTTTTTCCTTTGATGTTTGAGAAGGTGATTTCTGTGGTCGCTCCTGAATTGACGCTCGCGCTCGTCGTGACGGCGTAGCTCGTTTTTTCTGTCCAGCTCGTATGGTCTGGGAAGAGGGTGACGCTACTTAATGTTCCTGTGGAGTCTCCTGAATTTCTGATCGTTGCAGTGCAAGAGAATTGTTCGTTCACTGCTACTTCTGATGGACTGCACGCGAATGACGTGACTGCGAAGTTTGCTACTGCGAGAGTGCTCGGAATGAGAGCAAACACGAAGAGGAGCATTGCTATGGTGATGAGTGTTTTCTTGTTGGGGGTTTTGGGGTTCATAGTAATCATCCTATGCTTTGGAGCGTGACCGTCCTATTTTGTGGAGCCCACGCATTATTTGTTGATCGTTCTATGTCTGCACAGTACACGTTCCAGACGTATTTGCCTGTTGAGGGAGTGATGTTGAACGTGTGAGTCGTGTTGCTTGTGAGCGAGGTCATGCTTCCTCCGACGATACTGCTTTGGTTCGTGGCGAAACTTCCTGTACTGTTCGTGTAGAGTGTGCAGTTTGCTTGTGTTGGTCCTTTGAGTGTGTAGTTGAGTGCTATTGGCGTGCTCGTCACTGTGGATCCGTTGTTTGGTGAGTTGAGTGTGATGTTGACTCTTCCTGCGGTGATGTTGAGCTTGATAGCGCTCCACCCGTATGCGTAGTTCCAGTCGGTGTCGTAGCAGTAGATTTGTATTCCGTAGTCTTGGTCTGGGAGTCCTGCGGGGTCGAATCGGTACGTGTGGTTGAGTCCTCCTGTGGTGAGTCCTGTGCTTCCGGAACTCCATCCCCACTTGTTGTTCTTGTACCAGTATCGGTAGTCTTTGTATGAGTAGTCGTAGAGGTAGTTTGTTCCTGTGAACATCGTCGTGTTGAATGCTTGGTGGTCGGTCGTGTTGTAGTATGAGTTGTAGAACCACGATCTGAATGTTTGGTGGTTGGCGATGTTGACTGAGCATGTCGCGTTTTCTGTTGTTGTCCAATTGATGTCGAACGCTGGACTTTTCACGGTCGTATTGACTGGTGGAGTGGCGAGGG
Organism: uncultured Methanosarcinales archaeon; assembly: GCA_964359925.1. Classification (GTDB taxonomy): domain Archaea; phylum Nanobdellota; class Nanobdellia; order Woesearchaeales; family ARS49; genus JACQMS01. Next base: position 669 of record CAYHWM010000093.1, on the reverse strand, counting down.
TGACGACGGGTGCGGTGAGGTCTTTGACTTGGACGCTTCCGCTCGATATCGTGACGGTGCCGTCAGGTCCAGTGATGGTTGCTCGTATCGTGATGTATCCTTTTTCCCATCCTGCGCTTGGTGCGGGAATGCTGATCGTGTTTCTTGATTCGTTGACGTTCATCGTCGTCGTTCCTATCACGCTCGCGTTCGCGGTGACGAATGTCCTGCAATAATCACTCCAGCACGTAGAGCTCGGGAGGGAGTACTCGACGCTCGTTACGTTCACGTTGGTTTGTTGGTCGTTTGAGGTTCTCACGTAGAGTTTGATGGTGAGGTTGTCTGTTGATCCGAAGTAGTATTTCCAGTTTCCGTTCGTGTCAGTATTCGAGAACCATCCGTAGTACACGTCTTTGCTGTTGAACCAGAGTCCCGTGTCTCCTCCGGATGATCTGGCTCCTGTGCTCGTGAGCCATTGAGTGTATAAGTAGTTGTATCCTTGTAACCATCCTCCGCTTGGCGGGTTGATAGTGAGTGTTGTGGAACCGGTGACCGTGCATGGTGCAGAGGTTGAAGAGGTGCAACTTCCGACGGTGAAATTGTAGTTTTCTTCTCTTCCATTATTGTTGTCCCATCGCCATTGGTAGATGCGGGAGAGTTTTCCTGTCGCGCTCGCGTTCGATCCAGGGG
>CAYHWM010000092.1:0-5274 GCA_964359925.1 uncultured Methanosarcinales archaeon | reverse complement strand
CCATCGCTGGCGTCTTTGCCGAGACCTCAGATCTCGGCACTTTTTCTTAATTCATTCAGTCTTTAAGTGTCTTTATGAGAAGAATCCGGAACCGTTCCGAGCCAACCGTAACACTTCCGGTTCCGTCGGAAAACGTGCCTTCACTTTTTCAGAAAGCCGGAAACTATCCGGTCGTAACGGAAGAATTTTTGACTACTTTGTACTATCATCGCTGAATATTCGTGTCCCAAAATAACATCAGCAATTCACGTTCTGCCGTCCACAATCTACCATCCACCATCTACCGCCCACTTCCCAATCTACACTTCTTCTACATATTTTCGTTGTCGGAGTGTGAGCACTTTTATTCCTCTTGCTTTTGCTCGTCGTTTTAATTCTTTGTCGAGTGTTGCGATGTAGTCTCCGAGTTTTGCACTTTCGAGGAGTGCGTCGTCACCGGTAATAGATTTCGTTGTGAGAATTGTTGGTCGTAAGTGTTCGAGCATGCTGACGCATAGTTTCGTCCCGTTTTGTTCTACTTCTTCGAACACGACGACAGGAATTGCAAGTTCTGATCGTGGTACGACCATTCCGAGTGCTTGAGCGATGTCTACTTTTGATTTGACTGCCTCTATAACAAATGACGCGTCGAGGAGTATTCGTTTCATAGCACCCTCTTCATACTGTCCTCTTATGTTGTTTGTTCTCTTTTATTCTCGGGAAGAGTGGTGAGTGTAATACTATTGTTGCGATGATGAGTGATATGATGACGAAGGAGAGTCCGGTACTTAGGATCGTGGAGATTTCTCCAGTATTGAGCGATGTTCCTGTTGTCGTGCTTGCGATGAGGAGTAACACGCTGACGGTTCCTGCTCCTCGTGGTGTTGTGAGTACCGCGTACCAGTATTCTCTCGTTGAGAGTCTGCTCGTGGCGGTGCTGAACCATAGCACGAGTGATCGATTGATGGTGAATACGATGTACAGGAGGAGTGCTATGAGAAGCGTGTTGAGTGTTGGTGGAGTAATAGTGAGCCCCGCAATGATGCAAAGAAATGAGTACAATACTTTCGTGAACATTTTTTCTTGTTTGAGGAACGTTATTCGTTCTCTCACGTAAGAGTTTCCGAGGAAGAGTCCGTACGCTATCACTCCTACGATTCCTCCAACGTTGAAGTATTCTGCGAGCGCGTACGTGATGATTGCTCCAATAATAATGATGATTGGTGAGTTGAGTGAGTTGGTGAATTGTTTGACGATGCGGAGCAGTATTGTTCCTATGAGTATTCCTGTTCCGAGTGCTATGACGAGTGTGGAGAGTGGTGATGCTATGCTTCCGATGAGCGTTCCTGTTCCTGTAGTGGCGAGTGATTGCGAAACTTCGAGGATGATGAAGGGAGTGATGAGTGCGACGAGTGTTCGGTGGATGGATTCTGTTTTGAGGAGTGTGGAAAGTCGTTCGGAGATTTTTTGGGAAATGAAGGGAAGAGATTCTGAGCCAATGCCAAAGATGAGCGCGGCGATAAGGAGTGCTCCTGTCGTGCTCCACCCAAGAAAGTAGTGTGTAAGAAGTGGAATGAGTGTAAACGTGAAGACTGCACACCACGCGACGAGTTTCAACGATCGAATGATAGGAGTATCAAAGAGGAACACTCGTATTCCTATTGTTCCATCAAGGACGATGAAGATGATGGTGAGAGCGCTGAGGAGTGCGACGAACACTGGTGGAAAGATGAGGAGTGGCGTCCCGTGGTAGAGCACGAGTGAGTAGAACACTCCTGCAAGGAGCAACAGAAGAGTTTCTGGCAGTTTGGTAAGTTGCGCAAGAATATACAAAAGCATTCCTGAGAGGATGACGACTCCAAGTGTTGCGAGGAGGCTGAGGGGTTCAAGCATAAGGATTTCTGTTCGAGGAGGTTTATAAAGATTGCTTTGAGTGATGGTGCCAGTCTCTCACTTCTCACAACCTACCACCCTACCTACCACTTCCTACTTCCCACTGCCCATTTCGTACTTCGTTGAGAGTATTGTTTTGATTCGTTTCGCGAGTGTTAGTCCTATGCCTTCGACGGTTCGTAATTCTTCGATGCTCGCGGTAGCGATGCGTTCTATCGTTCCAAAGTGTGAGAGGAGTATTTTCGCTGCTGAGAGTCCTATGCCGGGGAGTGCTATGATCATTGTTTCTTGTTGTGCGGAGAGTGTTGTTCCTTTTTTCTTGTGTGATTCGTAATTATTTTCGCGTCCAGTTTCTCTTCGAGCTATACTCGCAAGCAATGATGCTGTTTCTTGGGGGTTTTTGGTGAACAGGAGCGGTATGTTGTAGTCTATGATGATCGTCGCGATGAGTCCTCTGATGGCGTTCGGGTGTACGTTGCGTACCGTAGTCATATCTCTGTCTCCTTCGATGATGAGTAGGGGTCGGTAGAATGCTTTTTTGAGTTCTGAAAGTTGCACGAACAATCTTCCGTCGAGGAGGCTGTCGACGAAGTCTTCAACAGTTTTCAACTCGACTCCGACTCGTGATGAAAGAATATAGTCTCCGCTCGGTAAGGATTCCAATCGAACGCTTACTCCTTCGTTGCGTAGTGCTTCGAGTCGTGTTGACTTCTTTTCTCGATAGTCAACAGTAATAACGAGTTCTGGAGTGTTGGGCGCGAGCGTTGTTTGTTTTGCGATGATGGGTGTTGGTTTGAGTGTTGTCGAGAGCGTCGCGAGTAGCTTTTTCATCCTATCTTCTTTCCTGCTCGCGATGAATCTTGTTGCTTCATCTCTTGTTCCTTTCGTGAGGAGGACGACAACGGAACCTTTTTCGTTGCGCGCCGTTCTACCTCTTCGTTGAATGGTTCGAATAGCACTCGGTACTGGTTCGTAGAAGATGACTGTTTCTACTAAAGGAATATCGAGTCCTTCTTCTCCTACCGACGTGCAGATGAGTGTGTTGAATTCTCCGTTGCGAAATCGTTCGAGCATTGCGAGTTGTTCTTTTTGTGATAATCCAACTCCTGATTTTTTTGTTTGTCCTACGAATACTTCTCCTTCACCAAGAAGTTTTTGTACTTGAACTGCAGAGTCTCGGTATTGTGTGAAAATGATACACTTCTCTCCTTTCTTTACGAGCTCTTTCAGTTTTGGCAGTTTTGGGTGGAGTATTCCTTTCTCTCGGAGAGTCATCGAATGGAGGAGTGCTGATTTTATGTTTGTATCACTCACTACTTTCTTGACAGCTTTCGACGTTGACGCGGCGGCTTCGGATTCTAATCGGGACATATAGGAGAGGAATTGTTCTGTTCCTTGAGATTCGAACAGTTCGAGTCCGTGAGCTATTTTGAGTGCTTCTGCGAGCGTGGAGAGTGATTGGTAGACGTTCACAGTACTGTTCGAGTCATTCGTCACTGTTTCTCCTCGTGCGATGAGGACTTGAGCGTTTTGTTGTGCTTTGAGGAGTTCTGATTTTGATGGGTTGGTTGACTGAAGAACGTTCGCAGTCTTGAGGAGCGTTGTTCGTTCAGCGAGCGCTTCTTTGAGAAGTTTTTGTACTGTTTTGAACGATTCTGGCAGTTCCACGTACACCCATTGAAAGTCGACTGGTTGAACGTACTGTTTCACATCGTCATCGTCAACACTTCTCGCTTCGACGTGCTCTATTGAGAGGTTTGCGCACACTTCCGTGATGACGTCGAGGGAATCTCCAGGACTCGCGGTGAGTGCCAAGATTCTCGGATATTTCGCTATTCGTTGAAATTCTTTCGCGAGGTACACGTAGCTGTATTCTCCTACTGCTCTGTGGGCTTCATCAATGACGAGGAGGGAAACTTCTTCGAGTGGGAACGTTCCGTTTAAGACGTCGTTTTCTATCGTTTGGGGTGTCGCGAAGAAGAACGATCCTGTCTTGTACAGTTGCGCTCTTTTCTCTGCTGGCGTTGCTCCCGTGAACAAGACGAACTCTTCAGGCGCGAGCGTCGTACACTCTCGGAACACGTTCACGTGCTGGTCAGCCAACGGTTTTGTTGGAGCGAGGATGAGTATTTTTGAGAGCGGATACAACGTTTTTCTGTGAGCTGCGAGGAGGAGTGAGATGAGCGTCTTCCCCAACCCTGTAGGAAGCACGACGAGAGTATTCTTCCCCGCACTCGCAGAAAAAATACTTTCTTGATAGAGTCGAGGAGTGAGGTTTTTGAGCATGGAATCCTCAATGAGGGGACACTACTGTTCCTCAATTCCTCCCTTTCAGCTTTTTTCTCGTCAACTGGTCAAAATCAGAGTTGACAATTTGAGTCTTGTTGAAGTGTTCGTACTCTTTGAACGCTTTCTCTTCAGCTTCTTGAAAGGATACTTTTCCTTTGTCATCTAAGAGTTTGAAATCGTTAAACTCTAAGAATTTGTTGACACTTTGTGCGAGGTCTTTCATCGTCAAAAGAGTTTTTTTCTCGACAAGTCGTTCAATATAATCAAAAAAGCCGGAGATTGTTCTTTCTAATTGTTTTATTTCTTTTTCTGATAAGTAGTTTTTTGCGACGATGGCATCTGAGCGAACTATTCTTCCTTTTGGTGAGTGTTTCCACGTAATTAAGCCCATATAGTTCTTTTGAGCATCTGCTTTCTCATAGATGATTTCTGCAGCAGTTTTCCCAGTAATTGCGTAATGAAACTTGTTTTGAACTGTTGCGTAAAAGTCCCTTGTCGTTTCAGATGTTTTGTCATAATCAATACTGCACTCTGCAAAAATGTCTGCAATCTTTTGATATATTCTTCGCTCACTCGCACGAATAGAGCGAACTCTTTCTAACAGTTCCTCAAAGTAATCCTTACCAAAAAATCGCCCGTTCTTCAGTCGTTCATCATCCATCGCAAAACCCTTGATGATGTACTCTTTCAGAAGTTTTGTTGCCCAGATACGGAATTGCGTTGCACGTGAAGAGTTAACTCGGTATCCTACGGATATTATGGCGTCCAGATTGTAGAATATCTGCTCTCGTTCTATATCCCTGTTTCCTTCTTTTTGAACTGTTTCCAAAATGGAAATAGTTGATTTTTTGTCTAATTCGCCCTCGGCATAAATATTATCCAAATGTTTAGAAATTGCAGGAACTCCAACATCAAAGAGGACAGCCATCTTCTTCTGAGTAAGCCAAATAGTTTCATTATGAAGAAACACTTCTACTTTCACGTTGCCTTCTGAAGTGGTATAGAGAAGAAAGTCGGTTGTTTCAGTACGAGGGGTGAGTTCGTTCGCCATAGTCTGTGAAGAAAGCACTACTCATTTATAAGTTCTTTCGCGGGTTGACCAGTGGGTAAAAT
>CAYHWM010000091.1:0-5276 GCA_964359925.1 uncultured Methanosarcinales archaeon | reverse complement strand
TTGCGAGAATATCTACTTGTTCGTCGTCGAAATACTTTCTTACTTGTTCGACGCTCTCTCTGGCAATGTGCGATGTTCCGATAATGTGGAGGGTCATAAATACTCATTCTTTTCACACTTCAAAAACGTTTGCATATCCATTGGAGCTGGTAAAAGAATGCTCGCCAGCATACTATCACATTCTCACATTCTCACATTTGCATATTCAACATCCTCACTTTCGCCCCTTACTCGTGAGTAGAATTTGGCACGTTTTGAATCGCGAAAACCTCTCAAGAAAGAAAGGTTTAAATAGCTCGGCGTGTCTCTCCCACATACCTCAAATGGAGGGTGATGTACTATGTTGAAGATCAAGAACATTTCTGAAATTTTCGATATGAAAGTGTTCACCGATGACGGTGATTATTTTGGCGACATTGAAGAAGCAATTCTTACTCCTTCAAAAGTGTACGGTTGGAGAGTTCGCGCATCGAAAAACTCGTTCTTAACAAAAGTGTTAGGAAACGCGAAGGGGGTCATCGTTCCTCACCAGCTCGTCAAGAGCATCGGCGATATTATGATTATCTCGAAGAGCGCAATTTCTGGTTATTCCGGCGAAGGCGAAGAAGCGGCGTAGGAGAAAAGATGGATGCCTCGCCCCCCGCAAAGGAAATAGTTGTAAAAGAACTCAGATATTGTTCATCTATGCTATCTAATTTAAAAGAAGTTATTGGTAATTATACTCAGAAAGTTTCAACACGAGAAGAAACAGATGAACACATTCTTCGGTATGAGATAGTAAAACAAGCGGATAGAACAGTGGACGGTATGAAGCTTGTAGAGGAATATTATCACCTTTTAGGATGGATGGGTCAAACAGTAAAAGACAAACTTTTAGTATTCACAAATGATCTTGATGATCTACGTGATGATTTGAAAGATTTGAAAACAGTTATTTCTGTTAAAGTAGCTTTTAATGAACTGCTTAAGAAGTATGTTCGTTTGGTGTATCGATCTGCGATAAATACTAATAAAGTTTTAGCAGAAGTGAAAAATGTCTGTTATGGTCTTGCGAAAGGACAGAGTATTGTTTTCAAGAAAGGGGACGTTATACTTTTTGTCCTTTCTCAAGGAACTATTTCTTCTGTTGATTCTCAAGATCTTTTTTATGTTAGGCACATCGCACCATTTACTGAAGTGGGAGAAAACGTAAACTATATTCTCAAGCAAGTCGGGGAGAAAGTAGTGCACATAACAACATCTCCTGTTGTAGTGAAAACTATTCAGGATAGAAGCATTATTTTCAAAACTGAGAATTCTGTGTATACAATGGAATTTATAGGCATAGATATTGGACTAATGATACACAGCGGAAAAGATAGAGGAGTTAATAGAAGAGAGGAAGATGGGGAAAGTATGATGTGCATCACACCGTTCCCAAAAGTGTAATTATTGATACTGTCTAATTTCTTAATTCGTCTCACTACGGCGCCCGGGTGGAGAAGTTTGCAAACTTCGTACCCTGTCACCTTCATTCACTCCGTGAATTACGGTGCCCGGGAATCGAACCCGGACCACAAGCTTGGGAAGCTCGTGTCATACCACTAGACCAGCACCGTGTATAGTGATGAGAGAAACTGCTTCGTTCTTAAATTCTGCGGTCTGAGAAAGGGAACATTCTGAAATGTTCAGGAGAATTTTTCCAGTTGTTTACTTACTTCTTCGTTCCGAAGTAGAAGAATTTGTCGATAGCTACATCTTCTGGTTTGTAGTTTCCTGATCGTGGCGATGATGCTTGCTGTTGTACTGGTGCAGGGTCTACTCTTGCTGCTGGTTGTACAGTGATTGTTTGTTGTGCTTGTTGTTGTGCAACTCTTGACGAGTTATCTTTGAGTGAATCTATTGATGATGAGTGTGAGAGCATATTCTTAGCAATTTGTGACATTTCCATCTTCATTGTTTGCATATCGTTCGCGAGGTTGTTGATGACTCTTTTGATTTGTTCTATTTGCGTGTTGAGTTCGTCTCGCGCAACGTGTGCTACTGCTGCTACTTGTTGTGGTGTTTCTGGAACTATTTTTTCTCGTAGTCTGAGGTATTCTTCTGCTTTGACTGCTGCGTCGTCTGATGATGAAGCTATTCCGTGTTTTTGTAGCTCTTTCGTGAGCTCGTTGACTTTCTTCATTCTTTCAATATCCATCATAGTACTACGAAGGAATGGAAAAGGGTATAAAAGCGTTTTCGTACTGGAGAATATAGATTGGGTAGTGGAGGAAAAAACGTTCATATTCTCACACTCCCATATTCGCGCATTCTCCGTTCGTTATCACTTCGCACTCCTCGCACTTCCTTTTATACAGAAAAAGAAATCTCGGGTTATGAGTGACAATGGTTTCAAGCAGTGGGTCGTTATGCACTTGAAGCATAAGGACTTGTTCAGGAAAGAAATAACTGAGTTGCGCGAGGATGATAAGAAAGTGTTCGTCCGTACGGAGAAAGGAGTGTGGATCGTTCACGTGAGGGAGCACTTGGTTGACTCAGTTCCTATAGGTGATGATTTGAAAACGATGATTTTTTGTTTGAATACTTCGAAGAATAAAGAATGGCTCATCAAGAATTGGGAGAGTGTCAAAAAGCAAGGTGTAACGTTGTACTTCGTCAATCCTGAGAGTTCTACTGATCGTTTTTGGGCCATTAGTCCACTGGTTCATTCTCTCGTCACTGATACTTCACACCTTCGTCAAGGTATTCAATCATTGTTCGATACTGTTCAAGAAGTGGTGGAGTAGGAAGAAAAGAACAAGGAAGGAGATTGAGAACATGCCTCACATTCACGAAAAGATTGATTTCACGGTTGAAGTGTTCGTCGTGCATAATGGTAGAGTTCTTCTGAGGAAGCACGACAAACTAAAATTCTGGTTGAGCGTCGACGGTCATATCGAGCTCGACGAAGACCCGAATCAAGCGGCGGTGCGGGAAGTGAAAGAAGAGGTGGGATTGACAGCCGAGTTGTACAAAAGTCCTGACGTTGAACTCGTCACACTTCCACAGTACAGGGAGCTTATCCCTCCGCAATTCTTGAACAGGCACAACATCACAGACACGCACGAGCACGTAACACTCACCTATTTCGCAACGACGAACACCAACGAGATGAATCTTTCAACGACGGAAGTGACTGAGGGGTGCAAGTGGTTTACTATGGAAGAGCTTGACGACCCTCAGTACGATATTAAGGAACGTATCAAAGTGTACGCGAAGAGTGCGTTGAGAACGTTGTCAGGGGATGGAGAAAAATGAATACTGTCAATCTCAAGAACTATTTGAAGAAAGATACTGAGGGGGTGAAGAAGCTGAAAAGTCTTCTCGATATGGAGTACGAGTACAGGTTTTTTCTTGGAGCAATTGAGTATTCGTTGGGAGAGGCATATCTTGTGAATAAGGGTTTTTCTGATAACGATGCTGTTGGTATGATAAAGAATCTTAAGGAACATCATCTGAATGACATCTCATCTTTTAAGACAGAAACTGAGAAGAACATCATTGGAAGACTCTTCGATGAGTTACAGCGAAAGAAGATATCTCATCACGAGTTATCACTCGCATTTGATTATATTTTATGGGCGATAAGTAATAGGAGCTGGCTGAATGATAAGCAAGCATACGTGAAATGGAACGCGTACCATCATGGATTGTTAGATGGTGAAGAATACGAAGAATATCGAAGGTATTTCAGAAAGAGATGCGAGAAGATTGGTGTTCCGAAACAACAGATTGATGCAATTCTTGATGGTGATATTGAAGGATTGAAGGTTGACACTGAACGTGCGAAGGTTGAATCAGAGTATGTTGCTGCAGGAGACAAAAGTTCTTTTGTTGTAGACCATATGCTGGACTGCCCCTTCCTTGTTGATATGCACGGAGTCTCATTGGAGGAAGAGAACAAGAATGAGGAAGCAATATCTTTTTACAAAACGGTCTTGGAAAAAATACCTGAGTTTCCTCCAATAGAATGCTCATTGGGTTTGCTGTATGAAAAGGTAGGCAATAAGAGTATGGCTCAACACCACATAAAGACTGCGTTGAGAGTCCTCAACGAGATGCCTTCAGGTATTCTCTCAGAAAAGCAGTCGACCGCATTTAGAAAAGAGCTGAATACTATTCTGAAAAGAGTAACATAACTCGCGTGCAGTACTGTCTACGTGCCGTGTTGCGCAGTCATTTCGCATTCTTCCACACTTGTTCAAAGTAGGTTTTATACATTGCTGAAATATTGTTTGATGTGAGAAGATATCCTACTGGTTTCTTCCCCCACGAGATAATAGCTACTTTGTTGTTGCACGTCGAGACGTCGCAAGGTATAGGAACGTGCGGGTATACTGGTGATGATTGATGGGTGCAATAAACACTATTGATGATACTACTGTTAAACAGGTATTGTTTGAGTATTCCATGGAAAAATATGGAGGTAAGATGAAGGGATTTTATGACCTGTTTCTTGGTGAATTTCCTGATAATTATGAGGATTTGAGTGGAGAGTTGATTTTCGAGAGTACATTGCCTTGAGTAATGTTATGAAAACACAATACGAGAAAACAATAAAAAAGAGGGAGTGAAAAAGTGATGGCTAAACTTTCACAGGTACTGGAAGAGATGGACTCTGATACTCCCACAACTGCTGAAGCGGTGTTGCATAACGTATTGAAAGTTGCTGTTGTGATGACTGGAAGAGGAAAAATTGGTGATGACTACACGAAAACTGTCGAGTTTCCGATAGGTGATGAAACGATTGTTTTTGATTCCTATTATCAAAAAATACGTATTGATACTGACGATGAAGAAGAAATAGAAGGGACTGTGAGAATCGAGAAACTCTCGAAGGAGATTACAAAACGATTGGTGTCCTGGTTCAATTCGACAAGTTTATAAAAGATACGAGAGAGAAGATCGCGAGTGATATATTTGACAAACCATTGAGGAGAACGTGATACGAGAAGAGGAAAGAAGGAGTACTGGACGTATGGTGTACGATATGTCGAGAACGGAATCTGTTGAGGAGTGGCGAACACGATGATGAAAGAATTTCATGCAGTACTCCCAAAAATTGCAGAGAAAGAAACAAGGGGAATAATTATTCTGGGAGAAAACGAGGAGCTTCCGAAGGGGAAGTATATTCTTTTAGAAAGTTATTGTACAGATAGTGGTTGTGATTGTCGCAGGGTTTTTATTAATGTCTTGCATGGAGAGAAGATTCTCGCAACTATAGGGTATGGATGGGAGAACGTAGGATTTTATGA
>CAYHWM010000090.1:0-5334 GCA_964359925.1 uncultured Methanosarcinales archaeon | reverse complement strand
CAACTCGACGGAATAGACTTGATCAAAGCACCAACGTCACTCGCTTCGAATTTCAGCACGAGCATGCTGTACAACACGACAAGCAATATGACAGGAGCAGGAATGAAATCAGACCAGTGGGAAAGACTCGCACAATACTTCGGAGGAGTCGAAACACTCAAACTGACCATCCCAGCGAACAATACGAGAAACGGATCACTCGCATACTGCTCAGAAAGCAACCTGACACAATGTAGCACTGCAAACGCTACAAAATTGTCAGACACTGCAAACTCGAGCACGTGGAGCGTATCAGTCAGTGCACTCTCAGGATTCTCAGTGTACGGAGTCCAAGAAGGGGCAGCGACGACCACGAGTAGCAACTCAACAGATACTACGACGGCAGCAGGAGGAGGCGGTTCAAGCACGACAACGAACGCTACGACAACCGCTCTCGTGACGAAGTTCTCGCCAGTAGCGTACGCGCTCAAAGCAAACGTCGCATCAGCACTCTCCATAGCGAAAGCAGGAATACCAATTACAGAAGTTATGCTGACGCTGAACGCTGACAAGAGTATGGCGAAACTCGACGTAGAAAAACTCTCGGCGAAACCAGAAAGCACTCCAGAACTTACAGGAACCGCAGTAAGCTATCTCTCGATAGGAATCAACTCAGGATTCGAGAAAGCAGACGTGACGAAAGCAGTCGTCAAGTTCGAAGTGTCAACAGCAGACATCGAAGCGAAGAGTCTGAAAGCTGAAGACATCGTCCTGTACAGGTACACGACACAATGGGACGCGCTCAACACGACCTACGGAGGACTTGTAGGAAGCAAGCACGCATACTCCGCAACAACTCCAGGATTCAGCTACTTCGCAATAGCATCGAAAGTAGCAAGAGTAGTAACGCCAACCACTGATACAACAGCGAATGGAACAACAACTCCAGGAACAGGAGACACTGTGACTGCTCCAGGAACTCCAGATACTGCTACAACCGCACCAGAACCAACAAGCGGAAGCTCGCCATGGACGTGGATAGCAGTCATCGTGATAGTACTGCTCATCATCGGATTCGTAGCGTGGAAAAAAATGAGCGAACCTGAAGCACCAACAAGAAGAGGAAGGTAAACAAACTTTCCTCAATTTTTATTTTTTTTTTGTTTTCTTAGGTTTAAATGATGAGAAAACCGTGACTTACCATGAGAAAAAAACTTTTAAACAAGATAGTTACTGTTATGGGAGTTATCGCTATCGTAGTTGCGACTGTCGGAATTATTACTCTCGTTGTTAGATTATGGAGTTGAAACGAATACTGTTTTCTATGTGAAAAACGTTCTTGACTCCGTAGCATTAGTGTTTACCATCTTTCTCTTCGTTTCAGGATTTCAGAAAGGCATGACGTTTGACGAGACGGTCATCAATACAGCATACTTTTTTGTCATCCTTGTACTTTTGAGTATTACAGCACTACAAAACTTCAAGTTGATAGACCCTGATACTGAACAGTGATGCACTTCTTTTTTCCACTCATCCTTTTCTCTCCTCAGATTCTCTCACCTGAAATACTCTTCCACTAGTCTCCCATCAATTTTGAGGTACGCTCTCGTTTCGTTGCCCGCATCATCAGTACCAGTAACAAAGTATACATCGGGAAGTAGTCCTCCGATAACGTTACTCACTCGAGGTTCAGGAATTGTTGGTACTGAAACTTCTCTCTCGATAGTGATTGATTGAACAGTCTTGAGTTTTTCCTCGATGTTCTTTGTAGTCCTTTCAGTAGTATATCCTTTGTCAGTGGCTACTATTCCGAAGAATACTGATACTGCCGTTGCGAATCCAAGCACTACTATATCTGATTTGGAAACTGGTTCACTCATTGTTCTTTCCTCTCATTCATTGTTTCTTTTTCTTGCACTCCAAGGTAGATGTATTTTGCGTGTGCCGTTACTGCAACTCCTGTAAAATAGACCCCCACTCCAATTATGTCTATTATTGCGTTGTCAACGTCCCCTTTACGGATGTCGTGTAACAAGAGTGAGGTTTCAAGACTTGATGCAACTACACATGCAATCTCTGCAGCTAATGATAAATGGTAACGCTTTTCGAGTTTTTCCGGTGTATACTTTTTTGCGGCAGTTTCTATGGATGAATCATATCTTGTTTGGTACTCGTTCAATTTTTCTCGCACTCGTCTTATGTTTGTTCGTACCTGTCCTAATCGTTCTGTGAGATTCATCGCGTCCTTCCCTCATCACCACGATGAAGTAACTTCTTTAGTATATATAAAATTTATTTCACTATATTTCAACATAATGACAAAATTTATATACTGAATGTTCCACTGTTGGTTTATGACTCGTCTTGACGCGAAAGATTTGAAAATTCTCTCAGAACTCGACACAAATGCGAGGCAGTCAAATGGGCAAATAGGAAGGAAGGTCGGGCTGTCCCGCGACGTCGTGAAGTATCGCATCGATAGACTTCTTGAAGAAGGTGTCATTCTAAGATTTCACGCTGTAGTGAACTATTGTAAGCTCGGACTGACAAAATACAAATTGTACCTACGACTCACGAACGTTTCAAAAGAGAAACGAGAAGAGATTGCAGAATACTTCAACAACCATTCGAAAACGGAATGGGTCGTTATCACGACAGGACGCTGGGACATTATTGTCGGATTTCTCCTGAAAAACGTGAACGAATTTGATGATGAAGTACGAAACGCGATGACCTCCTTTTCAGAATTCATACAAGAACGAGCGATAACAACATCACTCTCCCTCGTACACCAAGAACGAGGATTTCTCACAGGGAAAAAACTCGTTCAAAGCGTCGTGTATCACACGTTGAAAGATGAACAAGTAACCATCGATGCTCTCGATGAAAAACTCTTGCGTGTGCTCGCCAATAACGCACGAATGCCAGTCACACAACTCGCAAAACAGTTGAAAACAACAGCACGAATAGTTCAATACCGTGTGCGAGAATTAGAAAAGAAAGAAATCATCCTCGCATACAAAGCACACCTCGAACCGAAGAGTATGAACCGTATCTTTTGCAAAGCTTTCTTAAACTTTTCCTACATTCGAGAAGCTGATCTGAAAAAGTTCTTAACATACTCTTCCTCACTTCCCGGAGTTCTGTGGCCTCAACGAGTCATGGGAAACTGGGACTTCGAAGTTGACTTCGAACTATCAACCTATGACGATTTTCAAGACGTTCTCCTCCAGTTCCGCGAGAAGTTTCCGGACCTGATACGCGATCAAGAGTTTTGCATCACGTGGAAAGAACTCAAACTCGACCTGTACCCGAATGCGACGAGAGCATTATGATTTGTTCTTCTCACTTAGACAGTATCGCGAAGAAGAAACATTTATATAGTAGTTACTCTCAGTAACTTTCATGAAAAAAGAAATTCCTTCCTGCTGGGACGATTGCCGAACGAAAGAAGAGAAGAAATTGTTTATCAAACACCTCGAAGTTCTGGAAGCAACCCAAACATACCGTCCACTCAAAGATGTTCTCTTCGATTCTTTGATGGAGAAATTATGAACTATTACGTTGAAGTTCCAGAAGAAGTCAAAAAGCAGATAAACTCCCTGAAAGACAACGAGTTGGCGAAAAACATCTGGGGGAAGATCAACTCTTTAGAACACAATCCCACAAAAGGAAAACACCTGTTTAAACAGTTTTATGAGCTGAAAGCGAAAAATTACCGAGTATACTATTCAGTACATCATGGCATCGTACTCATAGAGAAATTCACGTATCTTGGCAGAATAAAAATTCTTGATGTCGGTAACAAAAATTCTCAGAGGCGAGATAGCCCATCGTTGCAGTAAAAATCGATAAAGGACTCCACGAAGACATCATACGATTCATCAACCGCGATGAAAACCACATCACGTTTCCAACAATGAAATGCTTCGTCGACCAAGCAATAAAAGAAAAATTAGACTCGAAAAGAACATAAGAGTCAGTCCTCAACTCTTCATCACGACGTGTACGACTTCTGAATCGGTTTTCCACGTTCATTTCTCTCCTATAGTCCTACTCACTCCGAACACTTTCTCCTCGCGTAGTTGTTACTATTCCACAACTTTGTGAAGAACGAGTACGCTCCCCGAGGATCAGAACCATGAAACGGGTGAGCGGTTCTGAGATACTCTTTGAACTCCCACACGTTACCACCCCTTATCTTTCTCACGTCAAACCCTAACGCCGCAATAACCGCCCACTCTTTCGCGAAAGAAAACGCAGAATACCTTCTGCCACCAGAAACGACAGGTTCAAGAACGTACTGCACTCCGAGAACTCTCCTCCCCGTACGCAACGCACGACTCATATGAAACGGTTCCGTCACTACACCAATCCTTTTCGCATCAAGACCCTTCAACAACGGTTGAGAGTACACAAAATTAGCGAGTGTGTTTAATGATTCCGTCTCGCAATGAACATCACGTTCACGAACACCATGTCTGAACAAGTATTCCTTCATCACGAGACTTTCAGGAGTTTCCTTGTCCCTCCCACCCTTCCCTGTCGTAATAATAGGAGTCTCGCAACCGAGAGCACGATACCGCTCTGCAGCAGTAGAACTCCTCGGAAACTTCGACAAATCCTCGCCACTCAAGACGAGCAAACAATCCAAACCAGTAATCATACGTTCAGCAAACCACCACGTTTTTTAAACTCCACTCCTCTGAACAATTCGTGAACCGACAACTCTCATTCCTCATAGGTTTCGTACTCCTCCTCGGACTCCTCAGCGTTCTCTTCTACCAGAACGTATCGCTCGACCCCACAGTTCTTTCTGACCAAGTATCATCGTATGGTGTTCTCGCACCTATCGTTTTCGTACTCGTGTTAACGTTTGCGATTATAGTAGCTCAAATACCTAACATTCCGGTAGCTTTCGCGGGAGGTGCGTTGTTTGGATTTCAGTTCGCTTCCGTTCTCTTACTCATTTCAGGAGTCATAGGTTCGACAGCTTGCTTTTACATCGGAAGATATTTCAGAACGTTTGTACTCTCAAAAATTGGCACCGAGTACTCTTTTCTTCAAACATCATCACCAAAGAAACTCATGTGGATTATCTTGGTATTGCGACTCTTTCCATTCTTCCCCTTTGATATTATCTCCTACGGGGCAGGACTTACATAAATACGATACTGGCAATTCTTCACGGCGACATTCTTAGGAATGATACCGGCAGTACTCTTGTTCGCATACAGCGGTTCCTCACTCGCCGAAGGATCGCTATGGCCTTACGTAGGATTAGGAATCATACTCGTACTCGCAGTCATCGTACCACTCCTCTACAAGAAGAAAGTAAAAGAGTGGATGAAGTAG
>CAYHWM010000089.1:0-5460 GCA_964359925.1 uncultured Methanosarcinales archaeon | reverse complement strand
ATCGAACGATAGTTTGGAGTATACTCTTGAGGTGTTGACCGTTTGAAGAGTCGTTCGAGGGCGTTCATACGCTGGTGGTGTGAAGGGAGGTTTATAAACCTTGCTCTTTTGTCACCACTACCGAGTGTTGATATTGTCCTCGTCACTGCAGTACAGAACCTTTAAAAAGACCCTTGCCTCAAACTTCTTTGACCCAGTATGGACTTGTGGAAATTGTTGTTTTCGAAAAAGAAGGTTCGCGCTCCTGGAAATCTCCCTCGATGGATGAAAACGAAGATCGCGAGAAAGACCGAAAAGTTCATCGATAAAGCTATACCTCCACTCGTTCTCCTTCTCGGAATAATCATCTTGCTTGAATTCCTCAATGGGTTAGAGGAATACTTGTTTTGGATTAACTTGTTTGATTACGTCGTCGTCAGCTTTTTCGTCGTTGATTTGATATTCAAGTGGTATCACACGAGATTAATCGTTCCGTTCGTGAGGAATTACTGGCTCGACATCCTCGCAGTATTCCCATTCTACCTCGCGTTTAGGACGTGGCAAGAACTCGTCCTCGTTGGTCAACTATCTCAAGAGGTTGGTGAAGCTCAAAAGGTAGCTCACGAAGTCGTGCTTCTTCGAGAGACTGCGTTGTTGAAAGAAGTAGAATTGTTGAAAGAAGCAAGGTTATTGGAAGAGGTAAAACTCATTCGCGGAGTGAAGATGAGTCAGAGAATCGTTCGAGAAGTTGCATTGTTGAGAGAGGAAGAAGAGAAGACTTCTTCTTGGTATCATCAGGTGAAACGGTCGTTGAGGCAATGGGTTGCTCGTCAGAAGGCTCGATGGTTGATCGCTCACGCGAAAATACACAGACACCGATTAGGAGTGTATGAGTAGTTGGTGGTTGGTAGTTGGTGGATTGTAGGAAGTAGGAAGAGAGAATGTGAGAATATGAGAGTGTGAATGGTATGAAGCTGATTCTGTTGTGCGTTGGAAAATTGAAGGGTTCTGACTTGCGTTCTCTCTCGTTGGAGTACGAGAAAAGAATAGGGAAGCACTGGGCTCTCGACATTGTGGAAGTTGGAGAGAGTGACAAGGTGACCGAGAATAAAAAGCTTCGTGAAAAAATCGACGGCAAGAAAAGTTTCACTATCGCTTTTGACAAGAGTGGAACGCTCTTCACGAGCGAGAGTTTTTCCACCCTGTTACAAGAGCGCTCTGGAGGGAATGATGTCGTCACCGTCGTCATCGGTGGTTCTGAAGGTCTCGACGATGAAACTCTCAAAGTATGCAACATACGAGCGAGTATGGGTAAGATGACGTTCCCGCACCAGCTCGCAAGAATCGTGGTTCTCGAACAACTCTACCGCTCTCAAGAAATAATTCACGGGACGAAGTATCATAAGTAGAGAGTGGCTGGTAGAGGGCGAGTGGTACGATAAACGAGAAAGTTTATAATCCTCCTGAGTTAATTCTTCTTTCAAAGTGGTGTTCATGGTACTCTCTCAGCGTTCGCAAGTGTCGGCATTCTTAATTCTTGGAGTTCTTCTCGTTATCATTATTGGTTTTGGTTCTTGGTTTTTTATGCAACAACGCGCAGAGTCTGTTGTTGTAGTTTCTCAATCGGTAACTGGTTCTTTTCCCAGTGCTCGTGTTGAATCTTTTTTGCGTTCCTGTGTGCAACAAGCTGTTGATGATTCTGTTTTGGAGGTTGGGCGTTCTGGAGGTTTTGCGAACGCGTTCAATGATGGACGTCCACACCAACACCATTACTTTGTTGATGATGGTGGCGTTTCTTATTTCATTTTTGATGGAGAATCCCGAGTTCCTACGGTGGAGAGTGTTCGTTCTGAGGTTTCTCTCGCAGTAAAAAATGCTGTTGAGACGTGTGCTGACTGGTCAAAGATTGTCGATGTCCAAATAGTTCGTACTGGTAGTTTTGTTGTTGAAACTTCTTTTAGTGCTATTGGTACAACTGTTCGTGTTTCTTCTGACGCTCTTTTTTCTTTCGGGGATAAAGAGTTTTCTGTTGGAACTATCGAGGCGTCTTCTCCTTATCGTTTGAAGTTGTTGTTGGAGAAAGCGACAACATTGGCTTCTTCCATCAGTGCATCATCTAGAAATTCATTAGATATTTCTACCGTTTGTGGTTCTCTTTCTTCTTCTGATGGTTTGGTGAACGTGTACCTTGCAGGTTCTTCTACAGGAAAAGTTCACCTCGTTTCCATTGTTGATTCTTCTCCTCTAACTTCTGGTCTTCCTCCTTTGCGTTTGCGTTTCGGAGTGAAAGGAGTAGCACTTTTCGGGGGGTGTTCTGCGTGAGTCGTTTTCGTGGTTTTGTAGTTACTCCTTTTTTAGTAGTGGTTGGTTTCTTCGCAATTCTCTTGTTGTTTCCACAATCCATAACTGGTGACGCTGTCGTGTTGGATGATGATGTTGTCGCAAGCATTCCGAAGTTGAGCGTTGTTGATGGGCATATTGTTGGAACACTGCCTTCAGGTAGTGGTGCACTCGAGAGGGTTCCAACTCTTGCGTGGTTGTATGTGCGATGGTATGGTGACACTATCCCTGTAGTGGGAAAGTATCCAAATTTTGCGGGTAGAGGGCAACTTTCAGAGTTCATATTTGATGGAACAAGCGTTGTTGCAAAAACTGGTACTGGAACGACTGGAGGAGGCGTCGCCCCTAACTTGCACGAGAATTCTTGGATGTTTATAACGAAAGCAACTGTTGATGCTTCTGCAGGTACGTGGAGTTTGGATGTTTCAAATATTGATTCTTCGTTGTCGGGGAATTTTCTTGTTGAGAGAGTGTATTTTTATGATGACGTTGCTATTGTTGGATCTCCGATTATTGATGCTGGAGGATTTGCTGTTCGTGACACTATTGACATACTTGGCACGTCTGAGAATACTTTGTTTGAAGGTAAACTTTCTATTAGGGTTGATGGCGACGGTACTGTTACGAGTATAAAAAACAAAGATTGGTACTATGATAATATAGGATTTTCTGGTGATGAAGGATACGCTGGCTTATATTTGCGTCTTGATGATGCAAATATCGTAAAAGAAACTTTTTTGTTGAGGCGTGACGATGGAGTCATGATGGGAACCGTTGACTTGAGTAAGGAAACTGATGTTACTGGAGAGCACACGGTAACTCTTCAAAAAGTAAGATTGTATGAAGATATTTCTATTGATGATGGGTTGATGAAAGTATCTCAGTATGGCAGTGTTGACGTGTTTCATTCTTTTTCATTGTTGAGAACTGCTGATAGTCCTCCCGTAGGTAAGGGATTGTTTCAGGCGGAACTTTTTGGCGAAGATACTACTGATGATGGTGGGATTGATAAAGGAAGTTTCACAGTATGGAACATAAACCCTATTGATGGTTCTATTGGTTCTACACTTTCTTTGATGGTGACCTATGATGTTTCTTCTTTGGATGCCATTTCTGGACTGACCTCGGTAGAGTTGGGAGTATTCATTACTGGAAAGTATGATCCCACTGTTGACGTTCTTTCTTTGCGCGTTGATGATGCTGCTTGGAAGTATGATTGGTCTGGAAGTGCCACACTATTAGTTCGTCCTGGTGAGCGTATTGAGGTGTTGTGGAACGATAATGTTATTGACACGATTCCATTTTTATCAAGTGATCAATATTTATCCTTGAGTATTGACACGAACAATCTTAAGAATGGTGCGATTCCAGATAATAATAAAAAGTTCTACGTCGATGCTGACAAGGATGGAATTTCTGATTCTTGGGATGCTTGTCTCGACTCCGAAACTAATATCGTCAATTATCGAGGTTGTTCTTGTTCTCAGCTTTCTTGTTCGAATTCTAAGTGTGTAGTTTCGGGTAAAGGTCCTCATTGTGCTCAAACATGTTTCGATGGTTTTCAGAACCAAGATGAAAAAGGGATTGATTGCGGCGGGGTGTGTAAAGTTGATTGTGCTCCTAAAAAAGATGCTGATTGTTTATCTCCTGATTCTTGTTTGATTTCGAAGCCTTGGTTTTGTTCTTCTGAAAAAAAGGTTGTCTTGAATCCTTCATTGTGTGGTTGTCCTGATGGGTTTCACATTCAGGATGATTCTTGCGTGAAGATCGTTCCGAGTAAGGGTTTGAAGTGTGTTCAACATGATGGATACCAACTTTTTGAGTATGGTGTGGATTGTGCTTCGGTTATGAAAGATGGAGTTCGTATCCCTCTTGAGAACATTCTGTCATTGAAAGTGAGTGGGCTTCCCTCCCCTGTAAAGAATAAGTTGAGGAATAAATTCACAAAAACTATAAGAAAAGACGTGACGGTATGTATGCCAAAAATAGATATTGGTTGTGTTCCTAAGAGTGTAACTTGCCCAGCTGAAGATTTCTTGAAGAAGTTTTCTTCTGGTGATGGAGATATGAGCGCTACAGTTAAACGCACTATTGAGGTTGAAGCCAACAAGTATTTTGTAGATATTATGAAAGCACAGATTCCACATATCATTCGGGAGATTATGAAGTTTACAGGTGTTAAAATGAGTATTAGCGCAAATATTCCTGCATTGGCAAACTTGCAATTGTCTGAGGAGTATGAGTGTCCTGACGCAGTTATATCAGCTACTGATTCTTGCATTCCTCTCGTAGTGAATGGTCCATCGGAGAGTAAAGCGGATATTTTTGTTGTTGGTGAAGAATTCACCAGTCAGGAATCATTCCAAAAATTGGTTTCTGAAGTTCTCGACTATGATAATAAGCACAAAGATGGTTTGTTTGACGCGGAACCATTTCAGTCTCATCGTAATAGTTTTAACATTTTTACGAAAGCTGTAGGAAAACTTCCGTCAAGTGTAAATTCTAACAGTCCTAATGACGGGGCTCTTGTTGAGTGGTCTGCGCTTACGGCACAGCAGAGTTTTTGTCCTCAGGCTGATCAGATTGTGATGTTGTCACCAAGATACTTCCGTTCGAGAGCGACACCAAGTGATGACGGTGTTGGTTTGTCTCAGAATTCTTTCGGTGGAGATCTTGTGGCGCGTACTGTTCTTCACGAGTTCGGTCACCAGTTCGGAAAGTTGGAGGATGAGTATACTCAAACAAAAAGTTCTTCTTCCTCTCTCGGGTTTGATTTGAGCGTGCTTGACAGTTCGAAAAAGTTCATATACATTCGTAACTGTGCACTCCCTGAAGATGTTCAGGAGCGTTGGAGTTCTGTTCCTGGATGGGACGGTTCCACATTTGTTGGCTGTGGAGGAGATTGCAATGACGTGGGGTGTACTACGTTTGTTCGCCCAACATTCAATTCAGTTATGCGTAATCAACGATTGTATTGTTCTGCACCATCTGAAGATTCTTGTACGAAAGGACCTCGCAAGGAAGATCCTGCTTATGATGGGTTCGGTCCCGTGAATTCGTTTTACTTATTGAAAGAATTGGACAAGTATGATAATTCTCCACCTGAAGCGAGTTCGACCGTGGAACAAGCCATTCCTTCTT
>CAYHWM010000088.1:0-5507 GCA_964359925.1 uncultured Methanosarcinales archaeon | reverse complement strand
TTGAAATAACTTAGCCAGAAATCCTGCGAGCACTCCAGTAGAGTTTTTTGTCAAATAGTGCGAGCGTACGAACCCTTGGGTCGAGGATGAATGGTGTTACATTCTTATTAGTTCTTCTCACCGCTTTCTTTACTGACTGGAAAAGTGGTGAGCCCCACCAGAAGAGGAGGTGAGGCCCTATGAAGTATAGCGAAAACTTTACACATCAACACGCCATCGGAAAAAGTGCTTGGCATATTGAATGGTGTACAAAATATCGCTACAAGGTCTTCAAGAGCGAGTACAATAAAAACATTTGTGTCATCGCTCTTGAAGAAGCAGCCAAACGATTCAGGGTTGCGATTTTGGAAATGGAAGTTCAGCCAGAACATATACACATGGTTGCTGAAATTCCATTGACGATGGCTCCCTTGAATGCAGTTAGAGGAATGAAAAGTATCAGTGCAAGAATAATTTTTGCAGTGATACCAAACCTTCGACTGCGATACCCGAAAGGTTCAGTTTGGAGCTCAGGAAAGTTTGCTCTATCAGTGGGAAACATCACCCTCGATAAAGCAAAAGAATACGTAAAAAATCAGGCGGTTCACCACTCCAGAATCAGAGTCAATTTTTTAATGGGAATCCTCGCCCGAGACTCAGAGTCGAGGGTCGACCCGCAGGTCGAGGGCTTGCCCCGAGGAGGAGGTCAACATTTTGTAATGGTACTTGTGATCTTGTAGTTGGTAGTTGGTAGATTGTAGAACTACTCTCCACTCTCCACCATCCGCGTTCCACCATCCACCCTCTTATTTTATATACTACTCCCCTCTTTCCAACGGCATGCTTCCCGAGCACAAAAAAAGGTTGTTGATTATTCTCGTCATTCTCCTCGCTTTCGGTTTTTATCTTCGTTCGTACCACCTCGACTACCCCGTCATAGGGTATCATAATTGGAAAGAAGTACACTATCTTTCCGAAGCGAGAAACTTTGCTGAAGAAGGATTCTTCAATAACGGATTTTTTGTTCCAGAGTATGATTATCCTGACATTCTCGCACAGGGTGATGCTCAAACAGGAACACACCCTGACACGTTCCCACTACCACAACTTATTATCGCTCTCTTATTCAAACTATTCTGGGTAAGCGTACCACTCGCACGACTCGTAGGCATCCTTGCAGGAATTGCGAGCATACCGCTCGCGTACTCTATTGGGTCAAAGCTGTTCAAGATGCCACTCTGGGGGTACGTACTCGCAACACTCGCAACCATCAACCCATTATTCGTTTTCTTCAGCAGAAACGTTCAACTCGACAGTATAGGACTCCTCCTCGCACTCCTCTCAACGTGGTACTACCTACAATGGCACGAAACGAGAACAAGAAAACACCTCTTCCTCACGATGCTCTTCCTCTCCCTCGCAACGCTCACGAAATACACATTCCTCATCATGGCAGTACCAATGATAACAAGTTATCCGTGGAAAGAAATATACTCCAAGTTCAAAGAAAACAAAAAAGAATTCATAGCATCACTCACGAAGAATCACCTCGTTCCCTCACTCCCACTTATCCTCGTACCACTCTGGCTCTTTTACGAGCAAATAGTTTTGAAAGGACGATTAGGTGGAGGCATAGGGACAGACTTCACGTACGACTTCAGCGTCATATTCACTCCACAATTTAGGGCATCAATGAACTCTTTCATCGCAGACAATTACACACTCCTCGGATGGTACCTCGCACTCGCAGGAATAGTCTTGTTTCTCTTCTTGTACTCGACGAAGAAAGAAAAAACATTCCTCGATTACTATCTTCTCGGAGCATTCATCGCGCTGCCAACGTACCTCATCGCAGCGGTCAACAAGCTCTCCGGTCACAACTACCACCAATACCCTATCGCAATGTTTATTCTCCTGTTCATCACGTACCTCGCAGTCGTCGTAGGAACAACTGTCAAAAAACAATACAAGTACGGACACATCATCATCGCAGGACTCCTCATAGGAATACTCTTCACACCAAGCATGACTTCCGCGAACAGAATGTTCGACACCCAATTCCCAGGACTCGAAGTAGCAGGAGAGTACATCAAAGCACACTCGAACACCGACGAGATGATATTCTTTCCGAGCCACCAAAGTTACGGAGTATTATGGCACGCTGACAGGAAAGGACTCAAAACGCCACCAACACTCGAACTGTTCAAACAAGGAGAAACAAAATACAACGTGCAATGGTTGTACCTCTACCAATGGGGGTTAGCACTCGTAGAAAATAAAGAAGTATGGCCCTACGTCACGAACAATTACCATTTAGAACTCGTCACATTCCAACTTAGCGGACAACAAGCAACACCCATCGGCATCCTTCTCAAACGAGGAGGAAACTACACCGACGATGACCTCAACACTCTCCTCCAAACAGGAACGCCAAAAACTACGACGTACGAGTACACGTACGGAACACAAACGTTACAGACAGTAACGAAGTAGGAAGTGGGAAGTAGGTAGTAGGAAGTAGGTAGTAGGAAGTGGGGAGTAGGTTGTGGACTGTAGTGAAGCAGTATGTCGGATTATTGCACGTTGAAGATAAACAAGGTTTTTAAACCCTCCACGTCATCCTCGAATAGGGGTGATGGGCGAATGAAATGGCAGTATCACATACAGAAGTATCGACGAACGAACCACCACGCGTCGACTCATCACAAGACTCTTCACCAGACTCCTCCCTCCGAGAACCACCGTGGTTCCGAGAATACGTTGCGAGAAACATCCTCGGATACACTCCACAAGAAATAAGCACACTTTCAGGAATACCACTCTCGACGACGGAAGAACTCTCACAAACGTACGCGCAAGCAATAGACATTGCTCTTGCTGTTGATACCTCCACAAGACCATCTCCTCTCACTCAAACATATCTCTCTGAACGCACAGGACTCGACCTGATAACCCTCCGACTCTACGCTCACTGGAAACAACGAGAACTACCACCAACAAGACCAGTAGAACGAGCACCGTTCGTCACCAATAATAATGCTCCACGGCGGAAAAAAAATAAGTCTCACGAAAAATCCTTACAATCCATCACAAACTGCCTCGAGAAAGGAATAGTATCGCTCGAAGACATCAGCACGAGAACAAAACTTGCATCATCAACAGTTTTCACGTACGCTCAACAACTCCCTTTACACTTGAAGGAGAAACTTTCTTTCAATAGTAAAGACCGCTACAAACTTCAAGACGCACGGCAACGAAAAGGAATCGACGAACTCGTACTCCTCGGACTACCACAAACAACCATCGCAGTAGCTCTCGGAACGATGCGCGAACGAGCACGACAATACATTCACGGGCGAGGACTCCGAGAACAATGGGAACAGGCACAAAGAACTGTCGCAGCACACCAATACTCCTTCCAATGCTCGTCACTGCGTGACGCAACAGAACTACGTTCCTCTCGAGGACAAGTAGCACCTCTCATAGAACTTCACACGTACCTCGCCATCGCGCGAAACGATCCTACACGATCATTCCACGAGCAAGCATATCGAGAAGCCATCGCGAGTGTACACTCCAACGATCGAGGACGACCAAAGAAGAAAACGTTCGAACAATTCTACACACTCTTCCACGAGTATTACACCGCACGAGAACAAGGAATACCTGTCACGAACAGAGAATTCTCTTCTCGGAGCGGAATCACGGAGCAAGACGTAGGAAGACTTCTCCGTGCACGACACCTCCCACTCCTCGCGTACGGGCAGAGAAAAAGACGTGAATGCATTCCGAAACACTTGAAAGAAGTACTCCGTCGAGGATACTCAACCATTCTCTCCACCAGAGACCTCTCCCACTTCACAGGACTCTATGACTGGTCTGCACATTCCTACTACGCCGACCTCCGAGAACAAGGAGTCGTTCCTCCCGAAAGGCACACGTCAATGATATCCCTCGAGTATGGAACATCAGTCACGTTTCGCGAAGCGAGCGAAATACTCGAAGCAGTCGACGATACGAGATTCACGAGAGAAGGTATTTCCGAGCTCGTCAACCGTTCACGATCGACAATCGACGGAGTCATCGCCGATCGAGAATCCATAGAACAACTCATCACAGCAAACCTCTCCATCCTTTACCCTGACAGAACAGAAACGAAGCCGTACCTGACGACGGAAGAACGAGTCAAGTATTGGAAGATTGCTCCACCACCACAGTAACGAGTTGCAACATTTTCTTTCAACACCTCTTCACAATATCATTCATTAAAATAGTAACTCCTGCAAAAGTATACCTTTTAAACTTGTGATCGTTTCTTTGACGATATCGAGGAGCATATGGGGGATACTGTTTTTCACTGGACAACACGCGATGCTACTCCTGAAGGTGCTATCGACGTCAGTAGCTATGGGTCTTCTCCCTACAACACGTACAGCCCCTTCACGCTTCACTCAACACCAGCCATCCCCATACCGGGAAGAGAGCGTGAACGCGCGTGCTCCGTCGAAGGAATATGGCAAGGACTCAAACAAGTTCACGGAGGAATTAATGAACACTTCTTCACGAGAAAACCCAAAAAGATTCGAGCACGTATCGAAGGACACCAATTCGGAAAACACCTCCTCGGAATCGTCGATGCACGACTACACATTTACGTTCCAGCATACGTGTTTCACGTCATCAACACAGCACTGCCACCAACAGCAGAAACACTCAAACAACTCGTCGAAACTGGTGGAAGCATCACGCTCTACGACGTAGAAGATAACAACGACATTCGCAATCCTGATACTGCATACTCCCACGCGTCACTCCTCGCAGACACGCTCAACACTCTCTGGAACTCTCCGCTCCCGCCGTGGAACAAGAGACCCTTTGATGACCTCGAATCACAACTTGACGCGACACTCAACTATCGAGAAACGCTGAACCCCTGGAACCGAAAAATAATCGACGATAGTCTCACCTTTGCATATCTTTACTCCGGCGATCCTCTTCGAGAAACATTCGCACTTAGATTCATAAAAACAGGAATCAACGATCTTGGAAGACTTGAACACTACTCACCATCACAAACAACTCAACCAATCTTCGCAGAACTCTTCAAACGCTGAACATCAACCAATCGCACATACCCTCCATACCCCGCACCAGGAACAATACTCATACATCGCTCCACCTTCTTCGCATACTGCTTAGTATTTCACCAGTACTCTTCTCCCCCACTCCATTCTCCACTTCATCCTTTCTTCCACGAAGAACAAACCACGACACGATACCAAACAATGCACCAAACACTAAAAAGAAACCGTGCAAGAAAAAAGACAACGCTACAGCTTCAGCAACAGGAACACCAACGCTCGCTAACAACAACGACCACCACGCCTCCACCGTTCCAAGACCAGCAATTCCTTGAATAGGAATTCCCGACAAGAACGCGACAGCAGACGCTACGAATACCATATCAAGAACGCTTACGTGCAAACCGACACCCCACGCGAGAGTCGTCGAGAGCAATGCGTGAACGA
>CAYHWM010000087.1:0-5517 GCA_964359925.1 uncultured Methanosarcinales archaeon | reverse complement strand
AGAGCGCTTAACGCATCAGCTTCAGCAGAAGCCTTCGCGAGCAACGCTCCAACAGTATCATCATTTACAATTCCTGCATCAAGAGCGAGAGCACGAGCACTTCTCGCAGCCCTGCCGAGCAAGATATCAATATTCTCCTTCGTGATAATTCCAAGATCAAGAGTGAGCGTTGAAGCCTGCACCACTGCGAGAGCAACCCTCGCGAGGAGTTCATCCTCGTCAACATCCAACACTTTCCTCGTGTACACGATACCATTATCGTAAATAGCGCGAATGTTCAAACCAATCTCCATAGGCTTAATATCCAATCTGAGAAGAATACTCGCGAGCAACGCACTAATAGGTTGGCCTTCCTTTGCAACAACTGAATCTGCCTTGATAGCAACTTTCCCAGCATCAATACCTGCCTTGATACCAACACTCGCGAACTCACCAATAATAGGACCAGGACTAAAACTCGTAGCGCCAGCTTTCACGACGATATCCCTAGGAGCCTTCTGACCTGCTTTCGCGGCAGCAGGACTCTTACTCTCTTTTACTTTCTTGTAAATCTTGAAAGGATCCATATCAGTAAACATCAACGCAGTCATACCCTCAACATACTGGTCTAATTCTTTGAGTGCAGGATTCTTCTTACCCGCTTCAGCAATAGCCATCTTCATCAAAGGAATCTTCGTCATGTACACGGAAACGTGCTCTCTCAACTTCGCAGTAATCGTTTGCTGCTGAGAAGCAGGCAATCCTTCCATATTGATAACACCAATAATAGGTTTTTTGAGAAGCAACTGTGAAAGTTCAGCGACTATCTTTTTCTTATCGCCGGAAGCCTTCGATTTGTGACCTGCTTGAACTTCAGTTACCATTATTGCACCTTCACCGGCTTACTCATCGTAAACTTGACTAATACTTCTCTCACGTTCTGCTTCTCTGAAGGAAGTTTAGAAACAGTATTCTGGTACGCAGACAAAATATTATCCGCGAGAATATCATCAGTCATACCTTCCTTACCAACAGTGACCTTTATCGACGCTTGCTGCTTGTTCGACATCCTAATAGTGTTCCTCAAACGTTCAGCAGTAGCTTGCAAGTTAGCATTCGCAGGAATAACAGCTCCAGCCTTCGGATTCGGCATCTTACCCCTCGGACCAAGAGTACGACCAAACACTTTAGCAATCTCAGTCATCAAGTTAGCCTGAGCGATAAAATAAGTATACTCAACAGCCAACTTCCTTATGACTTTCTTATCAGTGAACGTTTTGAAATCATCACTCAAGATAGTCTTATCACAAAACTTTTTCGACTGCTCAAGAAGTTCAGAACCGACCAACGCGCACAACTTCCTCACCTGACCATTCACGTGAGGCAACTGAATATACAAATCAACCTGCCCCTCAGGCTTCTTCAAATCAAGATCTTTCAGATTCAAAATACAGTCAACAGTTTGCTCAAACTTCCTCTTCGACGCTGACGCTCTGAGAGATTGCAACGCCTTGACAATTTGAGGTTTATCCATAGTAATACTCTGCCCTGCTACCGTAGGTAGTACGGGAATACACTATCGGAACAAGGAATGGTTTTTAAAGGTTACTACTTTCCCTTACCTACCATGGCGTCACAATTGGTCGTCGTTACGGGAGGGGCAGGATTTATAGGGAGCAACCTCGTCGACGAACTGGTAGCAAAAGACAACGCAGTCTACGTCATCGATGACCTCAGCACGGGAAAACACGAAAACATCGCTCACCATTCTCCACGAAGCGTCCAATTATTGAGGACGAGTATTCTCTCACCAGAAAAGTACAAAGAACACTTGAAAGACGTCCACACCATCTTCCACCACGCCGCAATACCGAGCGTACCAAGAAGTATGAAAGACCCGCTCAGTTCTCACGAAGCGAACGCAACAGGAACGCTCAAATTGTTAATTGCTGCTCGAGATGCGGGAGTGAAACGCATCGTGTACGCATCATCAAGTTCTATCTACGGAGACCAGCCAGGCGACGAGAAAACAGAAGACTTGCAACCACGATACAAAAGTCCTTACGGGTTCCAAAAATTTTCTGGAGAGGAATATGTTCGATTGTTCAACGAGCTTTACGGGATGAGCACGATCTCTCTCCGATACTTCAACGTGTTCGGACCGCGTCAAGACCCCTCCTCAGCATACGCTGCGGTCATCCCGCTCTTCATTAACTCAATGCTGAAAGGAAACACTCCGACAATCTACGGCGACGGAACGCAAACAAGAGACTTCACGTACGTCGCGAACAACGTCCACGCGAACATGCTCGCAATGAATTCGAATAAGACGGGACACTACAACATTGCTTGTAACACAAGCGTTGTTCTGAACGACCTCGTAGCAGAACTGAACACCATCCTCGGAACGCGCATACCACCATTCCACGCTCCAGAACGATCAGGAGACATCAAACACTCAAAAGCGAACATAGACAAAGCAAAAAACGAATTAGGATACGAACCCGCAGTCACGTTCAGTGAAGGACTCCGCACAACAGTCGAGTGGTACAAGAAACGTTACGGAATGTAGGTGGCTGGTTGTGGGTAGTAGGTGGTAGGAAGTGGGAAGCAAACTATGACTCGTTCTCACTTTTTCCTTTTCACAAACCTTGCAACTTTCTGAGCGAGAAAAAACCATCGAGGAGTGTACGTGAATATATTTTTCTCCACGCCGAACCTCCTCTTGAATGCAATAATTCTTTTTATTTTTTCGTCCTGTTTTTCTTCAGCGTCAACACCAACATTCATATCAAACCATCGGAACCTCTCCCTTTCCAACTCGCACATCTTTGTTATGAGTAACGGGTTCGGAGCAAGAGAGTACGCATCTTGTCTCGTCGCGAGCGTCGTCAATAAACCAACATCCTTCGTGAATGATACTACTATTCCTGCAATCATTAATCCCTGATGAAACGCACCATACGATAGTGTACTTTCATTGTTGTGAGACTCCAACACTTCATACATTTCCTTTCTTTTTTTGATGTCAACAGGCTTTCCTTCCGACGAGAGCAATTCGTTATGAATATCATTCAACGTCATCCACCATTCATGATCATCCAACTTTCGCACACTCACACCTTCTTTCTCTGCCTTCCGAACATTATACTTAATACCTTTCTCGACGACGACATTACTCGTATCAATCCACTGCGTAGAACTCTTTCTCGGAGAACCCAACCATGATGATTCTTCAAACAAGGATATTTTGTAGATGAGAAACTTCCTCCTACAAAACGAAACGAACTCCCTTAATGATGGCTCATCAGCACTCGGAAATAACAAGTGAGCAACTGTAAACAATCCCCCTCTCGTCACATAATACTGCAATCTTTTACCACTGGACGATACGAATTCATCAAAAACAATATGAGGACGACACTCCCTCAACACAGGTAACTGCGAAGGGTACATCTTGCTGTGCTCTGTATTCTTTTTTTCTTCATTTCTTTCTTCTGTTCGTTGCTCCCCAGTCATAGTCTACGAAAGTATCAAAGGTTATATAAATCCTATTCCTCGCCATTCTTTCATGCATGTTCATATTATCACGGCGGATAATTGCCGACCACCAAGTTACGGATTCAAGTACGCGAGAGGATTTTTGCAGAACGGTTGTACCGTTACACACTCGAACTATCGATACTTACAACTTCATAGGACTTCTCTGACGAACAAACTACTGAACAAGCACCTACTTTCAAGAGTGACCAAACTCGCCCCTGACCTCGTGTTCGTACTCAAAGGAGAAACAATATTGCCAGAAACAATCAAGAAACTGAATGCTGAAGGAATACCAACAGCAGTGCAAGTCTTAGACGAGTACACGGGCATCTATTATCCATCGGGACGTATCCAAGCCATAAACGAGTACGAGTACACATTCTCGTTCGACAAGCAGTACGCTCGACAACTCAAGAAAACAAACAAGAATAGTTACTATCTGCCCGTCGCGGCCGACGAAACACTCCACAAAGAACTCATACCTTGGGAGCAACGAGAAGAAAAATATGATTTGAGTTTCTTCGGAACGTACTGGAAAGAAAGAGAAGACGCACTCACAAAACTATCACACTACAAACTCGCAATCAACGGAAATAATTGGACAAAGAAGTGCCAAGTGCCAACACTCAAAAAAAGCATCATAGGAAAACCACTCGATGCGAGCAAAACAATGGCTGACTTGAACAAAAGCATACTTCTCGCACACGCGACGAAAATAAATATGAATAACCATCATGCCCAATCAATAGACGAAGGACTCAACTACCGACTCTACGAACTTGCGAGCACGAACAGTTTCCAACTCACGAACCACGTCAAAGGAATACAACACCAATACATTCCAAAAAAAGAAATAGTAACGTACCACGACGAAGAAGAATTCAAAGAGAAAGTAGCATACTACCTCGAACACCCAGAAGAACGACAACGCATCAGCGAACGAGGACACAAAAGAACACTCCGAGAACACTTGTACAAGCACAGAATGAAGAACGTAGTGGGGATAGTGAGAAAAAAGTAATGCTCGTTCTACAAAAGATATATTTATATTCTACAACCTCTATCTTATAGAAATGGTTGATGTTTTTAGTATGGCACTTTTGCTCATTGGAAGTTGCACACGTCGAGATTAAGAGACGAGGAATGCAACTTACATTTTTCCTATTGCGATGAGTAAATCCTCGTGGTCTCGTATGTCTTTTATTATGAGTGCTTTGAACCTTTTTCTTTCCAATTCGTATGCTTCATCATTTGTTGTCATTCGTATCATCTCCCTGTAACCATTTTTTTACTATTTCGGCATCAATATTTTTTTCTCTGATTATTTTTAGCATTTTTTGTATGTCGTTCACACTTCTTTCTTTTAGTACTTCTCCATTGTTTAATAAATAGTTTCTTACGACGAAGATAGCAGTTCTTCTATTTCCACTTGCGAACGCATGATCTTTTGTTATTCTTATTAACAAACATGTTGCGATATCATACACATCTCCTGTCTGGCAATCATCTATTATTTTTCTTATTTTGCTATAACTGAGTACTTCGTGCTTATCTGATCTTTTTATTCTACTCTTCAGTACCTCTTCGTTTGTTCGTATTATGTCATCAGTAGTTATGTCGGCTTTCATTTCTTCTCCAGCAATCGTTGGTTGACGTTGATGTAACCATCTTTATGCTGCTTCTTCAGTAATAGTACTTCTTCTTTCTGTTCTCTTGTTATAGCAATAGTGGTTACTGTCATATCCCCGTTTTATAACCTACTTATATATAAGTATTTCTTTGAGTTTCTCAATATGTTCAGGAATGTCTTTTCCGAGATAGATTTCTCTCGTTGTTACGACTCCTTTCTTCCTGAATGAGTGTTGAAGATAAAAGTATTTTTTTCGTTGAATGATGTGCATACATCCTATCACCTTACAAAATATTTAATACTTCCGTTTTTGAAATAACTTAGCCAGAAATCCTGCGAGCACTCCAGTAGAGTTTTTTGTCAAA
>CAYHWM010000086.1:0-5722 GCA_964359925.1 uncultured Methanosarcinales archaeon | reverse complement strand
AAACAAAAACCCATTCATAGAGCTTAGAGCCCTCCTCTAAGCTAACCACGTACTAACGCTCCGTTCATTCATTTCAGAAACAGTCTAACTATTTGTTCCACGACAAATAACTGACAAAACGTCAAACGTTACAACAGTCCTGATACGTGAACAGAAACAAGGTTCGCTCTTAAAGGTTTGCATCGAGTTCCTCAAATGTCTGATTTGGAAACCATCCCTTTTTTCCCAGTGATTCACGATGGCGGTCACGCGATCAACGGCAAACAATTCGTTCCTATCTCTATTCCCGTGTCTATTTTTTCTGAAAAATATACCTGTCAGCAACTCTTTCAAAGGGAAGTCCTGCTCTTTGTTCCCGGCGAGCGTCCATCACGAAAGCTAAATGCTCCATAGGTCTTGATTCTTCAATGGAGTCTATCGAAACAGTTCTCCTTAAAGTTCCATCACTATTTAACGTTAGTTTCGCAGTATTGGCAGCGGCATCATAATCGATAATTCCCACGAGGGAGAACCTGTCAGGTCTTGCGTTCAGCTGTGAAGCAGTCAAGTGATAGTTATTCGCGATACTGTATCCGTCAGTTCTCAAATGGGGAGTTGCCCAGTCTGCAGGCATTGCAGGATTTAGCAGGATGAGTAAGTCGTGCTCTTCGGTAGGGACGTACTCCCGAATATCCATCTTCAAAGCATGAAATCCTGCTTCTTGAAGTTTTGCGACACATCCTTCATTACCTTCCTCTTTATCTACAAACGTAACGTTATTGAATACTCTCGTTGGGCTTGCATCAAAACCGCATGATGGGTAAAGAACTGATGCTGGATTGTGAATTTGATCCCTGAAAACAGTATACATTGCTTGGAGGTCTTTAGCGAAATATATTGGTTCTTCGTTTTTCTTTTCGCGACGAGATAACAGTTGTTGCATTCTCCATTGAAGTCTATAAAAAGCACGTCTGAAAAAATCATTTGGTACAATGGTGTAGCCGTCATCCATACTGTTCACCTCGCACAATCAACGGCAAACAATTCGTTCCTATCTCTATTCCCGTGTCGCTTCTTCCTGTTCGGAGTTCTCGTTCGGTGAGGAGTCCGAGGTGTGTGTCTGGTTGTGAAAGGTCTTCTCGGATAAGTTGTTCATACTCTGGAATAAATTTCGTGTTGTAGATTTCGAGGTATCGTTGTGTGAGTACTCCTTCTTGTCCGGGCTTGTTCGTGGGTACTCGTTCTGTTGCGGTTGTAAGATAGTCAAGTGTGACGTTTGTTCTTCGTAAGTCGGGAAGTATTCCTTCTTCCTCGACGAATTCTTCGACGAGTTCTCGGTAAGGGTCGCTTTCCCTGTGTGTTCTTGCGGAGAACCACGTTTCGAATGCGGGGAGGTTTTCTTCGGGGAGTGTGAGTCGTAAATCATCGCTTCCTGCTTTCTCAAAAATCGCACCGAGGAATGCGAGGAGTGGTCGTGCAGGTTCGTAAAACGCGAGAACTCCACCGTAAGGTGTGAAAACGCTGATTCCTTTTCTGCGGAGCTTGTCGTGGTTGAGTCCGAGAAGGAACTTGTCGTCG
Source organism: uncultured Methanosarcinales archaeon (assembly GCA_964359925.1). GTDB lineage: Archaea > Nanobdellota > Nanobdellia > Woesearchaeales > ARS49 > JACQMS01. Next base: position 4,165 of record CAYHWM010000086.1, on the reverse strand, counting down.
AGTGTTATCCTCGCTAATGATGCGCAGCTGACTCGTATGTTCGTCATAGTGTTCACGCTCTGAAACCTTTTTCTCCTATAGGAAAAGAGTGACCAGTACTTGCTTCTTTTTCTTTTTCTGATTCGAGTGCGAGAAGTGCTGCTGTTGCAGTAATTCTTGCAGGTCGTAATCCTGAGTAGAGTGTTCTGAGGAGAACTGCTCGCAGGTATCTCTTTTTTCTTTCTTGCTCTTCAGGAGAGATGGCACTGTTTGATATCATTCCATCAATAACCTTCATTCCTGCGTCGTACGCTTCCTGTATGAGGTTCATTCCTACATGGTATGGTGTGGCTCCTAAATTGCATCTTTCTGATCGTTGACTGTCAAGACCCTCAAAGTGTTTCAGGAGCGTTTTTTCTGGTACGAATTCGCTTGACAATCTTTTCGCGAGTTCTTTCTCAGGAACTTCTTCATGGAATGCGAGATATTCATATGCTGCCGAAAGAGAATCCCATAAAGTTCTTTGAACTTTCAAGAGTCGTACGATTCGTGAAGCTATCTCGTCAGAGGGAAAGTAGTAATTTTCGAAAACCAGTCGTTCCCCGAGAATAGCAAGTCCTTCTGCTTGGTGTGAGTAATACTTTCTGAACGGAGTAGTACTGGACAATATGAAGTGAGTATTGTGCCCGAATGGGCCTTCGTGAGCTATCGTCCTGACGAGGTTCGGTCGTAAGTGTTCATACCCTACGTTTATTCTTTGAAGAAAGTGGTGGGGGCTTTTTTCTTTCACGTCGAAATTCCCCTGAGTTCTAATGTCTTGTCTCCCGAAAAGCGCTCTTGCTCTCTTATCAAGATCGACCTTGATTTCGATACACTCTTCCTGATACTCCTGAACGGGCAATTGGCCAGTCAGGTGAGCAGAGAAGTCTGCAGACTCGTCTTGTGCTTCGAGAGCATCACGAACTGCACAACGATATGCTTCTTCTGCAGGTCTCATATCGTCGAGAGCGAGTGCCTCTGTTCTCAAGAGTAATTGAAGTTTCTCCTGTACTGATAATGACCCGTTTCCTGCCGAAAGTTGAACTCCTGCAAGTACTGAGTCTACTGTTGACTGAATATATGGAATGGCTACTCTTGAATGAAATCTTTCATCGGCAGTTGTTGGATTGTTGAACGCTTCTTGAAGTGCAGAACTCTCGTTTTGTAATCGTTCTAATACCTCAATATGGCTTCGTGCGATGGTTGGTGAAAGACGTTGGTATACCGCCATTTGAGAACTGACGAGTCGAGAAATCGTTTCCACTTCCCGATCTACCGCATTCACTCGATCAATTTGTTCGTCTCCCATAAAGACGAGGAACAATAAGTGCTTTATAAATGTTTCTTTATTAATCACTCTCGAGTAGTATTTCTTAAACCTTTCTTGTTTAAGAGGGGGTGCTGGTCGGAGTCAACTCGTTCAACACTCCGATGGATGGTCCTTCGTGTAAGTGACGGTACACTGTGCACTTCACGCTATCAGTGATATACACGTTGTGAACTTTGAGACCCCATCGCTCAGTTACTATTTTTCGTAATGCACTCAACACTTCATACTCGAGAGACTCTATAGATTCAGGATTTTTCCAGAACTCGTACGTTCTTCCACGACTATGAACTGCGAGGATGGATAATGTATGATCTTTTAAATACTAACTGCCGACACTATATTGAACAGTTACAAACGTTTTGAACACTTCGTAAAAATTGCTGGTTCGGGCGGTGACGAAACATCTACGTTTTTAAACTCCCCCCTTGTAAGCCTTTCTCTATGCCTCGCATTATCATTTTCAAGGAGAAGGCTGTCGTCGTTGACGGTAAGGAGCGTGTCGTCACGAAGCAGACTGTTCGTCGAGTGATGCAAGATGAAGGAATTGCTCACACTCAGTATGGTGAGATTTCTCTGAACCTCGGCAAGGGTTCGATTCAAGGTAAAGACTATTCTATTATCCCTTCAGGTTTTGCTGACGAGTGGCGAGCGTTAGAGCGCGGTGCTCAAATCATCACCGAGAAAGATGTTGGGTGTATTATCGCGACGACAGGGATAGGAAAAGATTCGATTGTTGGTGATGCAGGTTCTGGTTCTGGTTCGTTGGCGTGCGGGCTCGCAAGGGTTGCAAAGAAAGTGTACAGTTACGACGTCGACGAGAAAGCAGTGGAGTTGTGCAAGAAGAACGCGAAAAAACTCGACCTCGACAACGTGACGTTCGCGCTCGGCGACATCACAAAAAAACTATCGAAGAAAAACTTCGACGTGTTCATTCTCGACTTGAAGCAGTCGTGGACTGCTCTTGACGAAGTCGTGAAAGGAGTGAAAGCTGGCGGTTGGATCGTGAGTTATAACTCGAGCATTCCTTCAGTATCCGAGTTCGTGAACGCGTGCAGGCAGAGAGATGATGTTCTCTTCGTGAAAACGACGGAGTTAATGCAGCGTCAGTGGAAGATTCGTGGATTGACCGCGAGGCCTTCGAACACTGTTCTTCATACTGGTTTCTTGTCGTTCGTGAGGCGGTTGTGAGATGGTTGAGGAACAAGTGACTGCTCTCGACGTGTTGCTTGAGGGAGTGCGATTGCTTCTTTCTGAAACGAGGGGCGGTACGAAGTCTGGGCGTGTTGAAGTGACTGATATTACTGGGCTTGTTCATGAATCTTTGGAGACGTTCGAGCAAGAGGGTCGTCTTCAGGAGTGGACGAGTTCTCTTTTGAACACGTGTATGTATCCTACTTCTCGGGAGGACATTTCTGCATATGAACGATTGAGAGTACTATTTGAGAATGGTTTGAGTGTGAAGTATGCTCGTGGTACGCTCGTGCTTAGGTATCATAAGAATGGTAATGGGCAGTTGTTATAGGTTTTTTCAGAACAGTGTTCTCGCCGTTCCCGTCATCAATCCGAGAAGTATGGTGACGACGATGTACGCCATCATCGGTTTCCAGTACGACTTTTTGTGGATGTACGTTTCAGTTCCAGCGACGAGGAAATAAAGATATGATGTCATAACAACAGAAGTTGCTCCAGTGCTCGATGCGATTCCGAGAAGAGTTCCAGAAACATAATAATTCGTAATGGGGTATTCCCAGAGTAGTGCGAGTGCGAGGAGTCCTGCTCCGATGCTCGCGTTGAATCCTACGAGTGATTGCGCGATTAGTCCTGCGATGAGTGATAGTAATACTCTCTCAGCCCAAACGAAGTATTGTTCTCCTACTTTCAACTCTGTTCTCGCCAGTTTCGCAATGTGGTGCCCTATTGGCAGTGCGACAGCGACGAGAATTACTGTGAGGATGCTCATGTGCGAACACCTCGTAAAAATTCACTGTTCATATTCTCATATTCGCACATTTTCATATTCGTTAGTACGCCCATACGCTATGACCCCACTGAAGTAAGACTTCAACTCCTAATCGTTCGACTTCGAATGGAACGTCGCACGCTCCGTAGCACGATCCGAGCCAGATGATGACCATCGCTCCCGTTTCGTTTTGGATTTTTTCGGCAATCTCGTTCGCTCGTGGTCGTAGTCCTTCCGGTAGTTGGATGCATACTTTTTTCGCTCCTGCTTTCTTCACTTCGGCGACTGCTTTGTCGAGTTCTAAGTCGTAGTTCATCAATGGTTCTGACAAGTCTGATGGTTCCGAGACTTCGAGCGGTATCGTTGCTAATGCAGTCATACTACTATCATTCTCGTCAGGGTTTTTAAATGTTGTTCATTGTTCTTCTCTCAAAAGAACATTTTCTCTTTCGATAATCGTACTTTCGCTTGTGGAGTGTCGCTCGCGTACCCTATTGCGCAGAGTGCTGTTGGTACAGTGTTGGATGGCAAGCCGAGTATTCTTGCGAATTCTTCGGGGTTGAATCCTTCCATCGGGCAGGAATCGAAACCGAGTGCTTTTGCTCCGAGGAGCGCGTTCGCGAGTGCGAGGAATGTTTGTCGTTGAGCCCACGAGAGGAATTGTTCTGGCGTTTTGTTTTGGAACGATCCTCCAACCATATCGTGCCATCCTTTGATGATGTCTTCCGTCGATCCTGCGTTCTTCATCGATTCTTCGACATCGTGTAACACTTCTTCTTTGTTCGTGTTCGCGCAAAATATGAGGAGGTGTGAGCACGTTGTTATTTGTGCTTGGTTCCACGCTGCTGGAGCGAGTT
>CAYHWM010000085.1:0-5727 GCA_964359925.1 uncultured Methanosarcinales archaeon | reverse complement strand
TAATACTCTCCAGAGAACATATATAAGTACTATGAGAACAACTATGCTGATAATTGTCTTTCCTGATATCCAAGATTTTCCTGGACTCTTGCTTTGCTTTCGTGAACTCTTTCGACTCTTTGTCTTTCTTGCCATTGAATAACACCTCTTTCGTCCTTTGCAGGACTTTTGTCTCGTCGGGGGGGAGTTTATAAACGTGTCGTTTTTTCGTCGCGAGTGTGGAAAATTTTCGTCGATGATGATGAAAAGAATATTTGGTAACGCGATCATTTCTGTTTTGATATTCTTTTCTCGTACTCGTTGAAGTATTCGTCTCTGAGTTTGTCTATCGTTTTCATAATGGGGATAGTGATTCCTCGTTCTGCGAGGATGTCCATTCGTTCTCCTATGTACGTGATCCATATCGTGTTTCCTGTTGTTTTTATTTGGGTGTTGATTTCTTCCATCATGGAGTCCCATTCTATGGTTGCTCCCGTAAGCGAGATGCAGTCTGCGATGTCTCCTTCGCGTTCGGTGAATGTTTTGAACAGGAAAATATCTGTTGGTGAGCAGAGTGATATGGTGAGGCGTGGTAGTTTTTGTATGGTCTTCGCTCTTTTTTTCATTCCTTCTGAGAGTGCGAATCCTTTACATACTGTTTTCTCGAAGAGGTCTATTCTGAAGTCTTCTCTCGTGAATATTTGGCTGATGTCGAACTTTTCGTATTCTTTCGTCGGTATCGTGGTTGTGAAGTTGAGGTGTTTGAGTGTTTTCTCTGTCGTGATGAATTCTTTTCTCGTGTCAACGATGATGTCTACGTCTTTTGTTGCTGTTTTCAGATTGTAGTAGAGGAGTACTGCTCCTCCTATGATGTAGAAGTGGACTGGAGTCTTCAGCGTCTTGTCGATTTCTCGAAACAATTTGTTTAACTGCTCAAATGTGGATATCATACACGTTTGCTCTCTCTTTTATTTCGTTGAGTGTTGGATAGTTTATAACTTTTTCTCCTTTGAGAATCTTTTGAATGTTGTTGACTATTTCGTGACGTATCATTTTTAGTTCTTTTTTGTGTTTCAAATAGAAGATGGTTATGATGATAATGTCTCTTGCATCTCCTTCTTTTTCTGCTCGGTAGAGTGAGTGGTTGAACACTTCTTTTTTTGTGAGCTTCTTTTTTGGGAGGTAATAGGTATAATCGACGGGAAGCACAGATATGCCGTAGTGTTCGTACGCTGAAAACCCTGTAAGGGACGCGTCGCATTCTGTTTTCGTTGAGAACAAGATTTCTGAATCGTTTTTGAAGTATGTTATTGCTCCGGGCGGTGTTCTTTCATCGGTTGTTTCTTCGTAGTGTTTGAGTTCTGTGAGGAAGTCTTTTACTCTCGGCCATATTTTCTCGTTAAAAGAATGTTTATTTTTTACAGTATTGAAGAAACTATTTTTTGATGCTTCTTTCAGTAAGTGAAACATGGTGCTTCGTTTCATTCCCGTTGTACTCAGGAGTTCTGGAACCGATTTTGGTTCGAGAAGTGCGGTTGAGAGTAGTATTCCGCTACCAGAGAGTAGGCGAACGATTGCTGGACGTCTCGAGAGCTCTTGTAGGAGAAGAGTCACGTGCGTGTTCTGGAAAGGAACAATGATTTTCCCTTCGAGCTTCGCGAAACGTTTCTTCTGAAGAGTTCTTACAGTTCTATATATCTGGCTGACATCTTTACGAAGAGCTATCGCTACCTCCTGAACTCTCTTCTTTCCCAAAGCAACCTGCCTCAAGATCTCCAACTCAGTTCTCGAAAACCTCATAAAGTATCAAAGAATACCATAAGTATATAAACATTTGGTATATTTTGAGATTTATTGCTACAACTATTCACTCCTCAGTACTTGGTTAAGTGCCTTCACTATAGTTTTAAATTTACTATGTACTATCGAAACAATCGTTTTTGATAGCTTGGATGCAGAAAAGTAAGAAAAAATGGCGTTTGTGTATGTTCGCCGTGAGCAATAAGACTAACAAGATACGATGAAAACTCCAGATAGCCAAGGACTTTAGTCCTTGGTTGAATGGAGAACGTGTAGGAGTTTTCAGCGTCCTGAAATTCGCTTCAAAAGAAATCGTCCGATCAAGCCGAGGTTTTCAAACCTCGGTAGGACGATTTCGCGAATTTCATGACGTTCGATAACGAGGAGTCTTCTTCGTGCAAACATTTTTAACGTGTTGTTGTGGGAGGGTGTGAAAAGGTGAGGTGTTTTCGTTGTTTGAGCGTTTATTGACTGGTGGTGATGTGTTGAAGCGTCCTTGGTTGTGTTTCGCTTTGGGGCTTTCATTCTCGTTGTTCGCTATGGTGATCGCGTTGTTCGTGTTTCCGAAGGATCCTGCACTCGTCACGGTTGCAGTATCGTCGCTCTTGCTTGTTCCCGTGTTGCGTGAGGAGTTGGTTGCTCAGAGAGTTTCTGTGTTGAAGAGTAAGGGAGTCATTGACGTGTTGAGGAGTCAGTGGTCTTTTTTCTTGTCGTATTTTTGGATTTTTATTGGTATGTTTTTCACGTTTTCTTTTTTCTCAATAATGCTTCCAAGTGTGGCATCATCAAAATTGTTCGAGACTCAGTTAGCGTTTATTGGTGGTGCTTTTAGTCCTGATGTGCTCACGCACTTGCTCGTCAATAATACTGTCGTTCTCGTCTCGTTCGTCTTGTTCTCGCTCATCGCTGGTTCGGGCAGTATTTTCTTGCTCGCGTGGAACGCTTCAGTCTGGGGTGCGGTGTTTGGTGCTGTTGCGAGATCTTCTGCGGAGTCTATTCAAGGAAGTGCGTGGATACTATATGCTCTCGTTCTCGTCAGCGTTCTTCCTCATACTATTATAGAAATGAGTAGTTATATTGTTGGGATTATCGCAGGGTCTCTCGTTTCTGAAAGTATCGTTCTTGATGGTTTGAAGAGCGTGAATTTTGACTCGATGGTGAAGAAGGCAGGTATCTTGTTTCTCGTAGCGTTCTTGCTCGTCATTCTTGGTGGTATCGTCGAAACTGCTGTTCTTGATAATGTCGCAGTGTATAAGATGGTGTTGGCGTTCATGTGAGAGGGTGCGAGCGTCGAAGGATAGGAAAGAAATGTTCAGGCAATTCTTTATTTCAGAATTGGGTTCAATACCCCGTAGCTCTGCTACGAAATAACAACCCTATTCTGAAATTAGACGCTCAAAGACTTGCAAGTCTTTGGCGCGTCAAAACTCCGAAGAGTTTTGAGCGAATTACTGGTCGACGAAGTCGAGAAAATATAGAAAAGGTCTTTCAGTTTGTAAGATTCTTTTCTCTATCCGTTGGAATTTATACTCTTCTTTATCCAAAAATCAAATTCCGACACTACTGACCAATACCCCACAGCTCTGCTGTGGAGAGAGCGAAGCGAACGGTGGGATGGTCAGTTTTCAGGTAATTTCTTTATTTTTTCAGATATGCTTTTAGTCGTGGAAGAAGTTTTACGTGAGGAACGAACTGTATTGTTCCGTGAGCGACTTTTCTGCGTTCTTCAAACTGAGAGGACGTTATGAATCCTGTTTTCGGGGAGTATTTCTCTAAGAAACTTTGAAATGACCGAGTAAGGTTCGTTTCTGAAAGGGAGGATTTTACGTCTATAGGTATTACTTCTTTTCCTTTTTCTAAAACAAAGTCAACTTCTGCTTTTGATTTTGTTCTCCAATATTTTGGGGCAAGATTATTTTTCACCAATTCAGAAAATACGAAGTTTTCGTGCATTCCGCCGATATCTGCTCTTTCAACGGAGAAGTTATCTATAACTATATTTCGGAAACCAAAATCGTAAAAGTACATCTTAGGATTTTTAACTAATTCTGTTCGCTTATTGCTTTGAAATGGGCATAGTAATGAACAGATGAAAGTCTTTTCTAAGATATTGAGATAGTTTTTAACATCAGGATATGAAAATTCGCTGAGTTGGGATAGTTCAGTATAGTTAACAAGGTTCCCAATTTGTAAGGAGAGTGCTTTCATAAGTTTCAACAATTTAAAGTCTTCTTTCAAACCCAACACTTCTTTAATCTCTCGTAAGAGGTATGTATTCATAATATTTTTCAGAACAGTTATTTTTTCTTCATGAGTTTTCGCTAATACGACGCGCGGATATCCTCCAAAGAGTATGAATTCTCCTAATTGGGTATTTAACTCTGCGGTTATTTCTTCACCATAGGTTGCTTTTTCATAGAGGGGGACTAAATGAGGATTTCGAGCCAAGAGAAATTCTTTAAACGAGAAAGGGTAGAGGTTGAATATGAAAATTCTCCCCACTAAATACTTCAGGCTTTGTATTGACAGTTCGGATGAAGAAGAACCAGAAATGATTATTTTAATGGGGAAAGTGTCGTAGATGTGCTTGAGTTTTTTTCCGCTCTCTTTTGCATATTGTACTTCGTCAAGAAAAAGAATATCGTAGTCTTTCACGTATAACTGACAAAAAGAATCAAGGTCATTTTCAAAGAGTGAAAGCGTTTTCACATCATCAAAGCTGAGAGCTTTGACTCGCTTTTTACTTTCCAGATGATGGAGGAGGTTCAAAATAAGAGTTGTTTTTCCACACTGTCGTGCTCCTGCGATGGCGATGATTTCTTTTGCGGGAAGGTATTTTTGTAGTTCTTTTTCCAATTCACGAGGCACATACATAGTACTAATTTAACCCTGCTTATATATAAATCTTTCTAATTTTAGCAGGGATGAGAAAGGATCGTTTTTGGGGGGTGCGGTGGTGCAAGACAATATAATCTCATATTCTCACATTTCATACTCCACAATATACCATCCACAATCTACAATCTATAGGAAAGGAGTTTAATTCTCGTATCTATTTCTTTCCTATATCCGTTGGAGTTTGCACTCTAAAAAATCCGAATATCAAACTCCGACACTATACTTTCAGCTATTGTTTCCTTGAATGATCGTATTCAACTCAGCGATTTTTTCTTTTTGTCGTCGTACGAATGAGTTGTAGCTTGGTGTTGTAGAATCGTCGTTTGATTGTGTTATCGCATTACCTACGAGGTTCCCTGTTGGGTTTCCTCTTGTTTGTTCTGCACCAGTTACTGTTGTTGGAGATTCGTCTCCTATTGTTGTCGTTCTGAAGAAGAGTGCGATTCCGAGTACCGAGAGGGTGATGAGGAGGAGTGCTGTGATGATTCTTGATTGTTTGCTGGTGAGAGTGTTTTTCTTCTTCATGATGTGGGTCTGTTGGTGGTTCGAGTTTTAAAATGTTTGTTCTTTGGGGGGCAGTGCAGAGTTTTTTAAGAGTTCTTTAAAATATGTCATAGTGTTTAAATACTTTGATAGCGGAACGTGTCGGACGCTTTCGTGGTGAAGCGTTTGTTGGTGAGTGTTGGGATGCCTGATAAGAAAAGGGTGACGAGGAGGAATCGTGACGGTGGTGTTGGCGAGAGTTCTCTTGATAAAAAAAAGATTGCTCGAGAAGTTGCGAGGCGTGTCGTGTATCGTTTTCCGAATGGGAGAGCGTACTGGCAAGTCATTGATGGTGTTCTTGATCATGTGGAGAAGCATCCTGAAGCGGTGCAGAGGGTGGTTGATCGTGGCGAGGGTTTTGTCGCGAGCGTTCGTGACTCGTTGAGTGGTGGGAGTGTTGATCGTTCTGTTTCTCTCGATGGTAGGTTGGGGTTGGTGAATGCTCCTCCAAGTATTGATGATGTTGTCGTGTTGGTGAACGAATCTCCACTGCACGCCGTCGGTACA
>CAYHWM010000084.1:0-5736 GCA_964359925.1 uncultured Methanosarcinales archaeon | reverse complement strand
GCTGCGATGTCTCTCGTCGGAGCAGTACAGTAAACAGGTCCTCGGAATCCATATTTGAACAAGTAAGGCAAGAACCCACAGTGATCGAGATGTGCGTGAGAAAGAATAACTGCGTCCAAATCGTTGATGTTGAATTCCGGAGCGTCAAGATACGGATACATTTCAGAACCGCTCGCTGCGACGTTCACCCCGCAATCCATCAACACTCTTGATTCTGGAGTTTGAAGGAACAAACAACTTCTCCCAACTTGCCTACCAGAACCGAGATATGTAAGCCTCACCCATTCATTCTTTCGATCTCTAATCCACCCATCGTAAATTCTGTGACCTATCTTGTTCAAGAATTTTCTTCGATATTCTGAGTCACTGTATAACATCGCCCGAATATTTTCTATCAATAATGATCTAATGGCAGGAGTTCGTTGAATAAGAGGAACCCAGAGAGTTTCTTCTCGAATGGTTCTCAAGATAGCTCCTTGTTTTCCTATAGCTATCCCGGGTTTTTCTGTGCCAATGGTCACGATACTTCGTTGAGGGTCGAACGTGACATCAGTGAGTCCTGCGTCTGCAGGAACTAATTCTCGAATCTTCTTTTCTGCCTCTTCTGCAGGATGACACAAGCTAGGATCAGGTCGCAGTTCTACTCTTTTCTTGAACTCGCTCACGACGGAACGAATCGTGTCTCCTCCGTTGAGAAAAAAGTCAGAGTCCTTCGTGTAGAGTACAATGTTTGCTCCTTCAAAGGATGCGTCGCACACTTTTCCTTCAGGAAGGTGTGACAATATTTCTTTAATAATATCAGCCATCGTTAAACAACTCGTTTAGTATTTGTTATTTTTTTATGTGAGAATTACACCGTTACAGAAACTTCCAGTATTTTCTGGAACACGTGGTGAATTCCATCATTCGTAATAGTGAACACGTCAATACCGTTCCCTGTCGCAGTATCGCGTTTGAGTGATGCAGTGAGTGCTTTCACGGCGAGCTTTTTCCCTTCTTCTAAGCTGAGATTTTTTTGGTAGTCTTGCTCGAGGACTCCGAGAGCAAACATTCCACCAGACCCGTCAGCGACGAAGTCGTCAACTTCCATAATGCTTCCATCAATTCCTAAGTCGTACAAGTGGGCCCCTGTAGAGTCAAAACCTCCGAGGAGGAATGTCACGATTCCTGGAACGGAAGAAAACTTTCTCAAGTTAGAGTATAAGAAACTTGCGAGAAGGTTTGAAGCTTCACACACATTAGAACCCCTGTTCGTGCTGAGGTCTTTCAATCGTAGTTCAGCTTTAATGAGTTTGACGAGGAGTTGAGCGTCTGAGACAAGCCCTGCTTGAGCAACAGCCATCTTTTCTGCGATAGGGAAAATTTTCATTTCTTTCTTACTAACGACGTATCCAGCAGTGGCTCTTTTGTCAGAGGCAAGAATGACTCCATCTTTGCATACAATACCTATAATGGTCGTACCCTTCAAAAGTTTCATATCATGATTAGTATCCATAACAGAAATCCCCTCTTCAATAGTAAGAAGGGGAGAAAGGACATATATAAAGCTTGCGCTCGAAGAATTTTGGGAGTTCAAGAATCGCTTTTCGTTACCTTTTTAAAGAGGTAGAAACCCCTCCACTCTATGAAAGTTCCTAAAGAGAAGAATCGTTATTGTCCTCATTGTAAAAAACACACGAAGCACAAGGTAGAACTTGCGAAGAGAAGAACACTCAGTACCGCTCACCCACTCAGCAGAGGAGGAAAATACCGAGCAGCACTCCGAGGAAGACTCGGCATGGGCAACCAAGGTAAATACTCCAAGCCACCAGGCGGTGGAAAGATGAAAGGAAAGAAGCAGACGAAGAAAACAGACTTCAGATACGAATGTTCCATTTGTAAAAAGCAACACAATCAACGAGAAGGCCTACGAGCTAAGAAAGTAGAATTCGTAACATTCTAAGAGGAAACAACCATGCAAAGAGCACACCACTTAAAACTCAGATGCGAAAAATGCAACAATGAACAAAACGTGTTCGAAAGAGCATCAACGAAAGTCAACTGCCTCGTCTGCGGAGAACCACTCGCGACACCAACAGGCGGAAGAGCGAACATTATTGGTAGGATGTTAGAGATACTGAATTAAGTAGTTGTTATTCGTCAGAATATCTTCTTGTTCAATACAGTATTCGCTTCACAACAATTTTTCCGCTCTCTTTCTCATCTCGTCAAATACCTTGTGGGTGACGGTGTGTAAGTCCCAGTCTTCTGCTGACGTCGTCAATAATTTTCTTCCGATGCGAGAGTGGAGATCGAACTGGTACAATCGTCGTTCTCCTGCTTTGTGTAACGTTTTCACGCGGAGGTCGAACGAGAACAGTTTTGTTCCTCGAACTGTTTTCGCAACAATTCCTTCGACGAGTGATTTCAACTCTTCTTGCTCCCCGCCAGAAAGTATGGAGAGCCCGCTGTAATTGACTGGTATTGTTTCTTCAACCAATGTAGTTCACCTCTTTGTTCCCAGAACCCATCCTTAACATTTTTGATTGTTCTTGAGCTTGCGTAAGATCTCTCGACTTTTTCATCGTTTCGTCTTCTAACTCTTTGATTTCCTTGTCTAAGTTTTTCACGCTGAGTCCGAGCTTTAATTTTTTCTCGAGTGCGAGAACTAACGCTCGAGCACCCTTCACTCCGAGATAGAGAGGATGACCGAACGTTTCAGCGAGGAGAGTTACTGCAGGAATGTTCTTCCGTTCAGCAAGACCTGCAAGAACTCCCGATACTCCAATAACTGGACCTACAACTCCATAAATGTTCTTCTCTATAGTGGGAGAAGTGTACTGCGCGATTGCTTTCTTGTTCGTTCCTGTGATGTACACTTTAGGATTCTTAGGTGGAGATTGTAAACCAATACCCCCCAGAGTAACGATTTCTGAACAATCCCACTTCTTCGCAAACGAGAGAATTGTTTCGCAGAATTCATAGCAGGATACTTCATCAGATGGTTGAACATCACCGATCAAGAATATCACGTCCTTTCCATTTTTTGACTTCTTATAGAACGCTTCAATCGTTGGAAGTTCGAGCAAGTTATCTTCATTCACGAACGCACTATGAGGAAGAGTATGAGAGAAAAAAGAAGCAAGCTTGACTGCCTTCGCATTCTCAATCATAAAATCAACAGCCACCTTACCAACATTCCCAATACCTGGAAGTCCCTCTATGAGAACAGGACGTTTCAATACCGGCTTCGCTACCTCTTCGACAGTCCACAATGGCATACCTTGTTCCAGACAACGAAAACTTATAAAGGTTGCGGATGATGAATTTTTAAAGGGTCATTCTTACCCCTCGCACTGATGAATATTCTCTATATTTGTTCTGCGGGGGCGAGAAGAAGTGCAACACTTTCTGCGTACTCGAACCACTACGCTCGAGAGTGTGAACTGCCTGATCTTCGGTTCTCGTGCGCTGGAATGAGTGAAGAACAACGATCACGTGACGAGAAGAAAAAGCAAGGAAGACTTGATAAAATCGAGAGTGTCTGTTTTGGTACGTACGCTCCACTCGTTCAACGATTACGGTCATCAACGACGAATGTTCATCCAAGAATGGGAGTTCTTCTCCTCGAAGATCATATTGATTCAATTCTTGATCAAAGAATGTTCATCGCGAGAACTGACATTCTCGTAGCGTTCAATCTTTTACTTCCTGTTGACACGCCAGTTCAACAACAAGTGTTCTCGAGGACGGGAATAGGAAGCAAGACAGTTCTCGAGTATCTTGACGATCAAGGAACATCTCGGGACATCAACGAAGTTCGATACATCCTTCCCTTCACGAGATACCAACTCGCAAAAGACCGAACGTTCAGAGACAATCTCAAAACTATCGCGAGAAACGTCGTCAGGAAAGTGGCAAGTACAGAAATGCTTAAAAGAGAACACTCCAGTGAAAGGCTATGACTGCGAAAAGAAAACCACTCCTCCTCTTCGACTGGGACTTAACACTCGCAGATACTGAGAGGCAAAAGCTTCACGTCTTCTTCTCAACGGTAAGAACTCACGGAGTCGCAGCATTTCATATCCTTTCACACTTACAAGATATTTTTCATATGAACGTGATAGACTTCGCGAACATCCTAAAAGAGAAACAATCAATACGAACGACACTCGACGAGTATCACGAGAATTGTAAGAAGTACTCATACCTCGTGCGATTCAAAGGCGAACACCTCCTTCACGAACTCAAAAAGAAAGGGTACAAAGTAGGAATCATTACGAACGATTACGCCCCAAACGTCCAATACGTTCTCAAACAACACCACATCACCATGGAATACATTGCTGACACGACGAAAACGAAAGAAAAACCAAGCCCTGACAGCATCATCAAAGCACTCAAACACTTCAAGACGAAATCACAAGACGCATACTATATAGGAGATAACACTACCGACGTGCAAGCAGGAAAAAGAGCAGGAGTCCACACGATAGCACTCACGACGTGGTACCACTCGAGAAACACGCTCAATCAAGAACGACCAGAACATGTTATCGACGATATTAATGATGTGTTGCGTATTGTGCAAAAGCATTAAAACTTGACCAGTATTCTTAACTCTATGAACCCTTGGGTAGAACACTACGCTCCGATAACACTTTCTGACGTTCCTCAGCCAGAAACAAAACTCCTCGAGTTGTACCTCTCAACATTTCGGAAAGGAAAAGTTCTCCTCATACACGGTCCTACTGGTTCGGGAAAAACTGCGTCTGTGAAAGTACTCGCTCGAGAGCACGATCTCGAATTATTAGAAGTGAACGCGAGCGACAAGAGAAGTGCTGCGTTGATTGAAGAAACAATAGGCGAAGCGTTGCGTCAAGGATCATTGTTTGGGAGAAAGAAACTCATTTTTATCGACGAGCTCGATGGAGTTTCAGGAACTCAAGATCGTGGAGGTATTCCAACGCTCGCTAAACTCATTTCGACAACGCCACATTACCTCATTATTGCGGTGAACGACGCGTACGACGATAAACTTTCAAGTATTCGTAAATTGTGCACGCTCGCTCACTATCCTGAAGTTGACACGAGTGCAGGAGCACTTATTCTTTCTACTATTTGCAAGAAGGAAGGGCTCACGTTCGACGAGGGAGCACTACGACACCTGTTGCGGAAAAACGCCGGCGACCTTCGTTCGAGTATTACTGATCTTCAATTGCTCGCAAGCGTGAACAAGCATATTACGATGGAAAGCATGAACGACATCAGCGATCGCGATAGGACGGAAGAACTCTCTCAAGCATTAACGAAAGTATTCAAGTTTCGTTCACTCGACGTCGCGTCAACAGCATTCGATCTTATTACGGAAGACACTGACACGTTGTTTCTCTGGTTTGAGGAGAATATTCACCGAGAGTACACGGGAACAGGACTCATCAACGCGACATTGACACTCGCTCTCGCTGACAGGTTCAAGAAAAGAATCCAGAAACAACAATACTGGAGATACCTCGCGACGATCAACCCTTTATTGAGTATGGGAATTGCGCTCTCAAAAGAACAACCACTCAAAACGCCTCCAGCATTTCGTGAACCAACACGCATCTTCACGGCTTGGAGGGTGAAGCAGGAGAGAGCAAAACAAGAAGATATGTCCTCACGTCACGCTCAGCACTCTTCCGTACTAAAGTTCAGAACGGAAACGCTTCCGTACCTCTCACTCTGGATGACGAAACAACCAGCACTCTGGGGAAC
>CAYHWM010000083.1:0-5782 GCA_964359925.1 uncultured Methanosarcinales archaeon | reverse complement strand
GAGGAGTGAAAACGCTCGTTGATGGAGTCCTCGAAGAACTTCACAAAGGAGATCATGTGTACGTTCTCGGATCGCCGAAAGAATGGGGAGACAAGTTTGGAGGGTACATGATAGACTGGGAGAAGAGACGACTAAAAACGAGAGCGAAGTGTTGGATTCTTACAGATGCTGACGCGCCATCATGGAATTTTGATTGGTGGTTGAAAAGCAAAAAACAAGGACTCACCGTGACGAAACGAGCATCATTCAAAGCACCATCCTACCTCATCATCACGAAACGTTCCGTCGTCACGATTCACGCAGGAGAACACCCGCTCGCACTCCTCGTATATCACGAAGGAATAGCGAAACGACACCGAGAGTTCTTTCTTGAATTGTGGAAACGAGCGTAGACACTTACACTGTACTTTCGCAGTTCACATTCTCCTATTCGCTATTCTCTTCCCCTACGTCGTCAGCAACACTTCCATTTCTGGGCCGAAGATCTTCTCTAAGTCTTTGAAGAGCGTTCCTTTGATGAACGCTTTCTTAGGGAAGTGCTCTTTCGCCAACGCTTGCTCGAACTCCTCGACGGAGCTTTTTTCTACCATTCCGAGACTGCCGTCGGCGTTCAGTGGAGCTTTTTGTACTTCTTTCTGCTCAGCATCAATGTTTGGAACGATGAACGCTCGAGACTCAAGCAAGTACACTTCCGCAAACGCGTTACCCGTCTTGATGCGGATGCGAGACTTTTCAAGCTCTTTCCCTCGAGACCGTTGTATGTGCTCGAGCAACGTTTTCGAAAAGTTTCCTGCTTCCTTACGAACCTTGAAGATTTCATCCTTCGAGATTTTTCCGGAGTCGAGCTTCTTTTTCGCTTCAAACACGTCTTGCAATGTTCTCTTCGTAAACGCGGGAAGTTTTCCAGACTCGATAAGTCTTTTGTCAAACTCTTTCACGAGCTTCTCTTCAGGAACACCTTCCGATCCTTCTTGGATGATCGCATCTCTCGCCATCGTTACCGTCGTTTCGTAGATGTGTTGCACTGACTCTTTCTCTTTGAGTTCTTCAATCTGTCCGAATAACTTTTTCAAACGCTTGAGATACTCTTCAGACTGGTCGAGAAGTTCATCTAACTCTTTACCAGTGAGGTTTTTTAATTGTCCGTGCTCGAGCTTCTTCCTCGTGTCAATCACTCTCTTCATCACTGCGACGTCTTCTTCTTTCAAGAGCCCTTCTTTCTTCACGAAGATTTCTCTCAACACGTCAGGAGTTTCCTTAGGAGTTGGTGGTGGAAGACCGTACAGCATGATTGCTGCTTGCGATGGAGTTTGAATCGCCCAATAAATATCCTCCATACCGATATCCCTAATCTTGAGGCGTACTCTCTCGAGCGTTTGCTCTCCGCCACTCATGTACAAGTCAATAGCTTCCTGTGAAGGTTTAATCTTGCCCATGCGCAACAACTGCTTCCAAGGCATAAATATTCCACGATCGTAGAAAGGAACTCCATCTCTCAAAAACGTAAAAATGACGGGGTTTGCTTCCTTGACAGAGTCCCAGAAGTCAGTCAAGATGTACACTTGAATGTTCAACTTGTTCTTCACTCCAGTCATGTCCGCAGCGTCGAGACCCATACCTATAATGATCGCTCGGAGCTTGTCTTTCAACTCGTACCGAGTCATCTTCTTCACGTCAGTATCGTCAATAACGATGAACACGTCAATGTCTGACTCGGGAGTAGCTTTCCCTTGTACGAGACTGCCTGCAAGAACGTACGCTACGATGTACTTCTCAAACTTTTTGAGAACCATCGACTTATGAACTTCGGCAATCTTAATCGCTTGCATCATCCCAGTATCATGAATCGGAGCTGAGAGTGCGATGAGTTGGAGCAAGTCATACTTTGTATCGTAGCAACTCTGCCAGACCTCGGACAACAAGTACGTTCTCGGACGTATTTTTTCGTCCGTTTCTTTCGCGACTTCGTCAATAATCTTGGATAACTTTTCGAGAAGTTCCCACTTCGCCATCTTCGAAGGTTCAGTATCATCAATGAGTACAAACACGTGAACTTCATCTTCTTCCTTCTTCAAATCTTCAGGCTTTGTTTCAGGAGCGAGAGGCATTCCCGGCAATTGTTTCATACCAATACCCGGAACGATTCCCGCATTCTGCATCGTCTTCCTTGGAGGAGGGATTAATGATATTCCAATAATGTACTTGTCAAACTTTTCGAGAACTTTCTTCTTAAAAGAGTCAAGCTTTTCTTGCAACGCTTCTAACTTTTGACGCACTTCTGGAGGAACGTTCTTCAACATCGCTTCTCTTGCAGCTTTCGCTTCCTCTTCCTTTGACGGCTTGTCATCTTTTGGTGATGCTTGAACTGATTGAGCTTGCTCAACTTTACCAGATTTTTCCGTTTTTTCAGTCTTCTTCGTCATAGTAGTATCCTCCAAGTATCTTATCCACTGATTACTATTCGTTCCAACGACGGAACATTCTTTCTCCCCGAAGCAACTTCAATATAGAGTTGCAACGCGCTCATTCCACCTTTTATTTCTTCCTCAACAAAATCAAAAGCGACATTATGAACTCCATTCAATGCAGGCTTCGAACGCAAAAACTTAGAAACTTCAGGACGATTCAACGACCGCAACCCTTCAACCCACGCCCTCGCAAAACTAAACGCTTTCGCCTCCTCATCAATCCTCGAACCTACTTGTCTCGTAATAACGTGACCGAGTTCATGACCGAGCGTGACCATCGTTTGAGGAAGTGAAGACTTTCTCACGAACACTTCAGAAAGACCTCTCCCTTTTCTATTCAGTGCGAAACCGAGAGTCGTCGACACTTGAGATACTTGCTCGCTGTTTTCTGCTCCAAGCTTCTTTGCGAATTCTTCATCAGCACAAATAGAAATCTTTATGTCATCAGGAAGTTCTCTCCCCGTCACTATCGGAAACGCTTCCCTCGCGAGAGCCATCACTTGCTCATCTTCTGCAACATCGCCCGTGAGAAGTCCTTCCTCATCGACGAAAAAATCAGGAGTGAACGCGTCTTGAGAGCGCGATTGGTAGAGTTGAGAATCCGAACCGCTTGAAGAACCATACGTTGACGATCCAGAACCATACGACCCACTACCTCCTACAGCATACGCAGGAGAACCAGCATACGCTACACTCGATAACGAACCACTACTACCATATCCTGCAACTGGTTGATCGTACATAGACTTATTTCACCTTCTCATCGAGCTTCTCAGACTTCGACTTCTCTTGAGCAGCTTTTAATTCGGCAATAAAGTCGATGCCTAACTCTTTCAATGCCTTAATGTGTCCCTGTAGAGATTGCTCTACGATGCCAACCATCTGAGCCAAACCTTCACGTTCTTTCATCAACGTGAAAATAGAACCCTTATGGTATCCGATGTCGAAATCCTTGTTTTGTTTTTCAGCCATAGTTGTAACCATCCATAGTTTAGTGACAATAAAGTCCCAATGATACTCTTTTGATTTTCCACTATTTAAAAACTCTTCCAAATAGTGAGACAAAACGGTCAGGCCCTTGGTTTGTTCTCGTTGATAGTTTTCTTAGGCGATAGTTTCCGAACCTTGTTTTGTATGCCAATAATACTTTTAAGCAAAAACATTTCTTTCCTTTACTGGTTGGTTTTTGTGGGACAACAACAAGGGAACGGGGGTAATGGGGCGTACGCTCTTTGTGATTTCTTACTCGGAGCAGTTACTGCGAGAGGAGTAAGCTCAAGATTGCCGCCCGAAGCTTTGAAACAATTTGAGTATTCATTCAAAGAGCTCGAGCGTCATGTAGAGATGAAGACTCCCGTCAGGCATGTCCTCCTCACGAAAAATGAGACTGCGCTACCAACTATATGGGGAGTGAGTTTTGACTTTGAACAACACCCTCCAGCAATCGTCGTACCACTCACTCGAAGACTACACTCCCTCGTTGAACGAGGAACGTATCACGATCCTGAGTGGAATGGTGAAGGAAAATTCTTCCTCGACTTAGAAACAGGACTTGCTTCTTTTGACGGGTACCAAAGAACGGAGCCACCACTCACCCATCACCCGCTCTACGTCGGAAAACAACACGAGAGATATACTCTCGACCAGATAGCTCAAGAACTGGCAACCGTGGGAATCAGACACAGAGACAATGGCAAAGGATATACGATGTAATGCCACTCTTGAGTGGTTACAAAATAGAAACATTTATAACTTCACCATTCTCGACCGCACAGTATGGAACCATTCAACCCACTCGTAAGCGCACTCAGACAAGCTCACAGCATCGACACGAACAAGACACTGCGACAGCAAGTATTCCACCTCAACGACGTGACAGCACTCGTCAAAGAACAACTCCTCATTCTCGACGAACGAGCATTCAAAGAAGGATACTTAACGTTCGGATTCATCATAGGAAAAACGACACAACAATCACGAGACAAAGCAATCTACGACCTCGCACACCTACGAGCAGTCATCCAAGAAACAGAATGGAAACTACCACTTCTCAACGCGCACAGAGGAACACAACACGAAGAACGAGCAAAAAGAATACTCTGCGACCTCGTCGTCAAACTACAAAACCAACACCGACAACTCTCAAAACACGTACGCCAAGGAAACTCCGAAGACAGCCACACAAGACTAACAAAACTCGGAAGATGGTTCAGAAAACTCCTCGTACCAGACTGGACAGGATGGGAAATAGAAAAAGACTACTGAAAAACAACTGATTTATCGCCCACTCTCCAACAATTCCTAAATAGACTTATCAGCGTGCTGCGAAGGAACATACACTTTCATACTCGCGAGATGAATCCCCTTCGCCACATCACTATCGCGCACGAACTTGTATAATTCCTGACCGAAACAAACAGCTACCGGCTCCTCAAAAATTCTCTTAGGTTTAGAACTATTTTCTGGAATTCCCTCTTTGTACAATTTGAAAAGCAAACCCCAAGCACCAGGACGAGGTTTACCCTTCACGACTTCAACCCTACTCACTCGAGAACCCTGAACGAGCCGTTCCTGCAAAACAATCAAATACTCCCTCACTTCCTCGTGCATCGCAGAATACTGCCCATGAAGTGCGACCCCTCCAAGAAGAAGCATATATTCCTCGAGATCACCCATAGTTTTGAAAACCTCGTCTCTTTATTTGAGAAGTAATCGTTTTCGCTCTTAAAGATTATTGTAATTCAATAAACAGTTCAATAAAAATATGGACTACTTCAACTTAACAACTTCAAGACAAAACAGTTTCGCGAACGAAAGAACGCCCTCTCTCTGCTCCATCGTACCTTGCCTACTCGAATCAATAATGACTACTTGAGGACACTTCGTCATTGAGAACACCTGCCTTGCGACCTTTTTTGAAAGTTCTGGAAGGGCGTGAGCGGGAAGAATGTGACCAAACGCGATACCTTCCTTCAACGTTCTCCTCGTAAAACGATCAGGATAATGAGTGCCACCAAGTCCAATGGCACACGTCCACTTCTGAGTTACTGGCTCGTCGAGAAATTGTTTCACGCTCAACGCAACAGCTTGCACTGCTACAGGGTCGCTCCACGCTTTCTCAGAGCTTCCTAACTCTACAAAACATAATGAGCCATTGATGTCCGTCGGGCCGTGATGCGTAGCCTCGTACGTCACCTGAAAACCAAACGGAGCGTTCTTTGACAACCGCTTGAGAATTTCAGCATTCACGACAGGATTGGAGAGTTGCAACGTTTCAGAACTCCCACCAATATCTGCGTGATGAAAACTACCAG
>CAYHWM010000082.1:0-5937 GCA_964359925.1 uncultured Methanosarcinales archaeon | reverse complement strand
GACTGCTTGTTACCATCATTCAACTCGCACACGAGCTTAGAATCTTTTACGTACACTTTGAACAACGACGAATCCTTTTTGTACGAAAGCAAAACAATATCAGAAGGGTACCCCTTCCAAGATTTTGACGGTTCAACCTTTCCATTCAACTTATTTTTCTCACTATAATTCGATGGTTCAACCCTGAACGAGAACATGCCCTCATCCTGAAGGAAAGGAACAACAATGCCATCCTTCACTTCTGAAGGACAAGTATCTCCCTCACAAGTAGCAGGAGCAGAACCTTGCGGAACATCCTTATCTAACTGTCCTTGAATAGTTCCCGTCTTCAAAAACAACAACGAAGGATTATCAAAAATCTTTCCAGAATTAGACGTTACGAGAGCATTGCCAGAAATGATATTACTAATTCCAGAGGTTAGTGATTGATCACTGAGCCGAGACTCCCCATTAGTTTCAGCAGCACACTCTCGAACATAAAAGTCGTCAGTAACAGTATCAGTAACAGTTTTCTGAGTGCATATGAAGTCATGAGTTCTCGTTCTACCAGTAGATGTTGTAGCACTCACGGAAATCTTTTCGAATGACGACAATTGTTCCAACGATAAAGATTCCAACCCTTGAACACCAGAGTCAGAAGCGCGCTTGACGTACAACGTATCAAACCTTCCAGGAGTAATAATGTTCACTTCTTTACCAAGATTGTCAGGAGTCAACCCCGCAACCACATTACCATTATTCTCAACCTTCACCGTGATAGGCATAGGAGGAGCAGGTTGTACTACAGTAGAACTAAAAGGAGTAGTAGCGAGAACATTTTGAGTTACTGTGATGGGAAGAGATTGGAACACTACATTGTTCTCTTCATCGTTATAAGAATTTTCGAATGTTGACGTAGTCGTTATCGTAACAGGAACTTCAAGAATTTCAGGGACGCACACGACCGACGCGGGAGCTTTCACCGCGGTAAACGTATACTGATTTGAAGGACCAGTTCCTGACGTCGCATAATAATTCTCAATGACCACATCCTTCTGAAGAACTCTCGCACTAACAGGAATATCAAACCTTTTCACAGAACCATCAGCTGGCCTATTAGTAGTATCATCAGAAACTCCGAGTCTTGGTAGCCAAGGATCGTAATATAGCAGTGTATCACTAATCGAACGACTCGTATGAGCAACATCCGCGATCACGACACCACTAACAGACTTTATTACTGTACGAACGATAGGAGCAGAGACTTGATGGGACCTCCCACCACCATCATCCACCTTCGCACTACCCCAATTCATCGTAACGTCAAAAGCGGAACACTTTGCCAGTAGCGTAGCGGAAGCAGTCGTACCACTCATCGTAAGAGCCAACGGAACAGTCTTCAACGACGCGACAACTCTCGGAACAGTTTGAGGAGTCGTCAATGTCATTGTTGGACTTGGAGGAGTAAGTCCCTCAAATGAAAGATCAACATACGCGCTCATCGATGTTGAAAGTGAATAGGTAACAGTATTGATGAGAGTTGTTAAAAATTTAGCCGTTTTCACGCTTTCAGAACCTAAAACATCGCCAGTTTCCAACGAAGAAAACGGGCTCACTCCCGCAACAGGAACTACAGCAGTCGAAGGAAGAGATATGCTCACAGAGTACGACTCCTTAGTCGAAGAACGCAGTCGCCGTAATCGTTCAACTTCTGAAGCTGAAGGAACGTACGCCCACACGACAGGATCTTTCCCCACGCCAAACTCATCTTCAGAAAATGCAACAATACCAGGAACATAATCAATACCTGTAGCAGTTTTCGTAATTGCGTTTTTCGAAAGGAGAACATTCTTCGAAGAAGGAAGAAGTACCGTTTTCTCCCCAAACTTAGTCGTTATTCCGAGCGTAGAAAGTGATATTGCTTTTGGAACACCAGGAATGAGCGCGGGGTTAACAATAATGGCACTCGCTGAAGATGCGCCGGCAGAGAGGGTTATGGTAGTACGCGGACTCTCATCCTCAATCGTGCGGATATTTCGTTGCGCTGGAGTCATCCTCGTAGACAAACACTCAACAGACAACAACTCGCCCTTACCCTCGGCAGTCAACAATACACTCGTAACTGCATCGTCAACAGCAATCATCGAAGTAAGATCAACAAAAAAAGAACGCTTTGCTTTCTCAACAGCAGAAGCACTCTCGCCAACTCTCGGAAGTTCAACCAACGATATTTTCTTCGAGCCAGCAACAGACCCGCCAACGACTCCAACACTACCACCAATAACATTCAACGAACCATCATCAGCCGTCGAGAAAATAATGTTCAACGCACTACACTTAAGAGGCTTCGAAAACGCCATACCGTTCGACAACTGAGAACGAGCATCAGTCACCAACGTGTTCGGAAAAGGAACAGCAGCAGCATCCTTAAACTCTTTCTTCTCGAGAGAAAAAGAAGACGAAAGCAAACCAAGAACGACAATATCAGTCTTCGCGACCAAATCACTCTTCCCCTCAACAGAACCACACATCAACCGTTCAGAACCAGTCGATAACACTTCGTTATCGTAAAAACAACCACTCTTATACACCGTACCAGCCTTTGGAACAACCCACTCCCACACGTTGTTAATCTTATCACACACGTAACTCTTACCAGCAGTCGTCGTAAACTTAGAATTACAATCAAGAATACCATCATCACCACAACAAGCAGAACCAAACCTTCGAATCTCCTCCTCATCACTAAAAGCGAAACCAGAATCAAGAGAAGTAGTGGCGCCACCATCCTTCAAGCAAGCACCCTCAAACAAATCCCTATCCTCCAAATAATCACAAATACCATTCGTGTCAGCATCGAGGCAAGCGTAGACGTTGATCTTTTCATCAGCTAACGGTTTCTTGTCAGTATCGATTAATACTAGTTTAGCAACCGCACTCTCACGATCCTGGATAAACACGTTCGCAGGAGTCAAACTGTAAAAATCATCCACCGTCGGAGCACTCGTACCAAACCATACCATAACAGAAGGGTTTGAAGAACCAATTCTTCTTGCTCCTTTTGCTAATGTTTCGACATTTCCAAGATTTTTCACGCTATCAAGCATACCAATTGTAACAGATTTGGGAGTTATGGTTTTGGAAGTTAAAACATAAAGATTAGCCACAAATCCCCGAGCCTCCCCGTCAGGTATTGAAAGTGTAACTTTTATTTGGTCCGCGAGCACACCATCATGTTCCAAAATATTGGTGGCCTCAGTTCCGCCTTTAGACTTTCGCGTAATTCCATGAGTATATGTTTCTGAACTTACTTCTTTTCCTTTGTACAAAAGTGTATGTTGAATGTTTACATCGTGAACACCAGGATACTCATCAGAAGCATATGCCCAAGAGTTGGTCTTAGTCTTAAACACCAATTTTTCACCTCCAGAAATAGTAAAAGTCCACGATACAGGAACGGGAAGATACTCATCACCATATAGATTTCCATTCCCAGAAAGGCGTCCAGCAGTCACGAGAACATAATCGCCCGTATCTGCCCAAGCATCAACTGTTTGTTCAGCACTCGAGAGAGTTGAAAACTGTATGAGGAAGAACAATAACAGGAAGAACGAAACAAAAATCCTTTTCTTCATGAATAAACCCCTCTTTACGCTCTATATTAGGTGCGATGAGCGAATAGGACATTTTATGAGTAATTCCTTTTTAAATGTTTCTCTCGAAAGGTTTAAAAACAAGCAAAATATTGAGAGAAGTAAGAAGAGGTTTTATATGACTCGAGCTCTTGAAATATTAAGTGTTCTCATTCTTGTTGTGGGTATTCTAAGTTTTTTCTATCTGAACCCTTCAGGAGACAAAACTGCAGTAAACACGAAGCTTGATGAACAATACGCACTCTGCATCAAAGATATTCAAAATTCATGGGTATTTAATGACGCAATAAAAACTGGAGATAGTACTGTTTGTGAAAATATCGAAGGAGAATCTGAAAGAAATGAGTGTATGAAAAGGGCATCGAAGGATGGAAGTATATGTGAGAGATATAAAAACGCATCCACTAAATCATATTGTCTTGCGCGCAATAAAAATGATGTCGTGCTTTGTGATTCTAAAGATATCACTCCGGATATACAAAAAATATGTAAAACAGAAGTTCTTGGTGATGAATCTTTTTGTGAGGGTATAGTTGATGACGGAATTTTTATAGATTGTAAAATCAGCGGTAGAAATTTAGAAGATACCGAATCGTATTGTTCAGATGTCGCATGGTCAAGTGTCGCAAATACTGAGAACTCAGAAAGTTTTTGTGATAACATTATTAATGAAAAACTGCAATCAATATGTTTCAACAACACAAGAAAGTAATCTCACCACTCCCACACTTCACTCGCTTCCACTTCCCTCATTCCGAGGACGCGGAGGAGTGCTTCAACGTCGTGGAGGGAGCGGAGGTGTTCTGGTTGTTCTGCGAAACTACCGCACCGCATTGACACTCCGTACTTCCTACACAACTCAATGTTTTGCATTACTCTGCCGAGGTACAGTGACCGACGAGAACCTTTCAATGACAGAAGAGTTCGAAGATTGACCACCCACGAAACGTTATTCTTCTTCATCAACGAGCAAATAATATGGTTCAGTCCAGAGCGGCGATAATGAAGAGAATCTTTGAATTCGAGTAGTTCGACGTCGTACACTCCGCGAACCTTCTTCTGCTCGATAAGAGTGCGGAAGTTTTCTCCAGCATTTACGACTTTCAAAGCTGAAGCTTCCGCCACCTCAAAACCGAACTTTTTCGCGAACTCTCGAACCTCAGGAGTTGCTTTCAAGACGATGTCTTTCATAGGTAAGCAAGAAAGAGAGAGGTTTAAAAAGGTTCACGAAAGACACATACCTATGCCTACAAACAAGAACACCGCAAGAGAAAAAGAGTCCTCGAAAAAACCCAGAGAAATGCGACTCGTATTCGAAAGTCTTTCAAAAGAGATAGAATCGCATTTTAAAAAGAAAGGAATCAAGAGAAGAGATATCTCAACAGCAATTCTTTTGGCGAGAAAACAGGTGAGTGTATGAGTAGTGTCGAATCGCCTCCACAACCTCAAAACGTTGAACGATTGAGGATCCAACACTATCTCGCACAGTGCGGTATCGCTTCGAGAAGGAAAAGTGAAGACCTCGTACGAGAAGGAAAAGTAAAAATTAACGGAGTGTTAGCGAAAATAGGTCAAAGCGTTACAGGAACAGAAGATATCAGAGTCGACGGACAAAAAGTCATTCCTGAAAGAAAACAATACCTCATGCTGAACAAGCCAAAAGGAGTACTCTCCACCGTCGTGAACGAAAGAGGACTCCCGTGCGTACTCGACTTCGTACCAAAGAATCAGAGACTCTTCATCGCAGGACGATTAGACTTAGACGCTGAAGGACTCCTCATCCTCACGAACGACGGAGAATGGGCACAACACGTCGCACACCCGAAACACGAAACGAGCAAGACGTACATCGTACAAGTAGACAGACCACTCCACACCGTACCACGACGATTGAACATCGAATATCGCAGAGTTGTTATCACGTCGAGAAGCAGAACTCCTTACACGTGGGAAATAACGATTCACGAAGGAAGAAAACACGTCGTCAAAAAAATATTCGAAAAACTCAAAAGAACAGTCACGAAGTTAGAACGTATACGTATAGGAACACTCTCCCTCGGAAAACTCGAACAAGGAGAATGGAGAAAGCTCACGAAAGAAGAAGTTGACAGCTTTATGAAAGAACCATCGGAACAGCCGGAACCAGCGACGAGTACCAAGAATACTCCCGGTCAACATCCTCAACAGCATACGCAATTAGTGGAAGAAATAAAGGAACACCGTTACAATACGAAACAACACTCTCAGACTCCGCGTCCAACAAACCGCCCTCGACTACCGCAACGGCGC
The DNA here is from genome assembly GCA_964359925.1 of uncultured Methanosarcinales archaeon. Lineage (GTDB taxonomy): Archaea > Nanobdellota > Nanobdellia > Woesearchaeales > ARS49 > JACQMS01. The sequence goes on along the minus strand of CAYHWM010000082.1, from coordinate 16 downwards.
CATTCTCGACCCCCTC
>CAYHWM010000081.1:0-6014 GCA_964359925.1 uncultured Methanosarcinales archaeon | reverse complement strand
GGGTTGTGGACGGAAACAGGATATTCCCAATACCCATCAAAGCCAATGCCTGCAACCATTGATGAGAATAATTCTGTAACTGGATATTGCGATCAGTATTTCACGTGTAGGAAAGCTCAAGAAAAAGATGCTGAAGTATATCAAAGGAATGGTTTCCTCGTCAGCACGATTACAGGAGTTGTCGCTCTCGTTGTTGGTTTCTCAATAGCTCTCGCGAGCGTGTCTACTGGTTTGACGATCGGAGGAATTCTCACGATATTCATAGGAACAGTCAGTTATTGGAGTTTCTTGTCAAAGTACATACAGCTCGCCATTCTCGCGTTGACGCTCGTTCTTCTTATCTGGCTGGGGTATAGAAAACTACAACAGTAGTGCCTATGGACATATGAAACTCACTCTCGATATCGCCCAAGACCACCCATCACTCGCGAAAGCAGAGTTTTCGACGCAACTCAAACCCTTGGGGAGTATCATCGAGGATGAGAACTATTCCATCATAACAACAAAAACTCAGGAACGAGTAAAGAATCTTTCATTAACAAAGCAGGCGTGCGTGTATTTCTTCAGCATTCCTCGATCGCCAGAAGGAATACTGTTGTTTCAGAAAAGAATGAAAAAGTATGAGAAGGGAGTTCTCCAACCTATCCGCGTCGTCGTTCAAGGTGCAGAATCTGAAGAAAGAAAAGTTCTTATCACTGCAGTTATTGACTCGTTGCATCATCCAGCAGTGGACCTCGACCATCCTTCAACGACGATAGTATTCTCGTGTACAAAAAGAAATATTCATGTGGGAACGTTGTATCACGAAACGCGTCAAGACAACAGCAGAGCGATGCATCACTTACCTGCTCCTCACCCGAGCGGTATGCAGCCGAGGATGACGAGAGCATTAATCAACCTCACAGGAGCAAGAAAAACTCTTCTTGACCCTTTTTGCGGAGCGGGAGGGTTCCTTATTGAGGCAGCTCATCAAGGATTGCTCGTTGAGGGTTGGGATATTGATCCTTCAATGATGAAGAGAGCAAGGTTGAACACGGAAGGAAGTACGAACATCACTCTCAAAAGAGAGAACGCTCTCAACCTCAAAAAATCAAAGCATCCAGAATATATTCTTGCTGACTTGCCGTATGGGAGAAATACGAAAGCTGTCGATCATAAAAAGTTGTACTCTTCATTTCTTCGCATACTGAAAGAAGTTTCTTTTAAGAAGGCAGTTCTCATCTTTCCGAGCACTGCGTTTCCTGAGCGTCTCGCGAGGAAGACTGGACTGAACGTTATCGGAGTTCACACCGTGAAAGTTCACAACACCTTATCAAGGATTATTCTGGAGATTGAGGGTAGAAAGTAGGCGGTAGAAGGTGGATGGTAGACTGGGGATATAAGACTTGAACGGTTTGGGACAGGAGATATGACTACCTCAGGACAGTATCACGGCAAAACAACAACACCCAGTGCACAGTCACTCCCCAGAACCCGATCGAGTTCACGACTCTTTATAACACGAAGGAACAACAAAAAGAAGAGAATATATCACCGACGAAGCTTTCAACGTTCAGGCCACCCAAACCTTTAAAAACATCTTCGAAACTCTCAGAGGTATGGTAACTTGTAACTCGTGTAACAAATCAACAGCGAACGATAAGGGAGCTGCTTCGTTTCCTTGTCCTAAGTGTGCTCAACAAACGATCATACGATGCAGGAATTGTCGTAAGAATGCTGCGAGGTACGCTTGCCCTGCTTGTGCGTTTAGCGGTCCTAACTAACAATGGCGAAAGTAATTATTACGATAACGATCATGCCTGAATCTCCTGATACAGACTTGGTTCTCTTGGAACAGCACGCTGGTCACGTTATTACTGCTCATCAAGGAAGAATTACGGAAACGAGAACAGAACCGATAGCTTTCGGACTCAAAGCGTTAAAGATGACATTCTCGAAAGATGAGTCAACAGGCTCGACAGACGCAATGGAAGAAGAATTGCGCAAGATAAAACAAGTCGTCAGTGCTGAAGTGACAGCTGTTAGTAGAGCTATGGGTTAGAGGACAGTACTAGATACGAACTACCGACAACTGTGCGACGGGAAGATATCCATCACCGACAAGAGCTTCCCACGTGCAAATATTCGAAATGTTTATTAAGAAAGGCAGTTTGTACTCCCCATAGTATTTAAAGAGGTGTAGCTATGGTGAGCGATATAAAAATTTCAAAGTTTGCACAGGACTATTTGAATTCCACGGGTCGCAGAGCGAAAAGAATATCTGAATTGCTCAAACAAAAATTACAACTTGATGCTCTTATACGTGAGGCAAAAGGTGTTGATGAAAGAAAGGATGTTGCTACCCAATTACTTGTTTTGATTGGTGATGATGAAGTTCCTAACACGTTGCGATACTACTTAAGCAAGTTTCTCATAATTTTGAGAAAAGTTCAAGAAATGGACGCGACATATTTTCAAAAAGGAGAAAATAATGAGTGGAACAGCAAGTTGAGAAATGTAAGAAATCTGACGAAAGATTTGACTGACTTTTATGACAAGTTGCACGTTGAGCTGGCTTTGCAGGCGCAAGCATTGCACGAAGTTGGTACGGACAATGAAGAAGGAATCAACCATTATTATGAAGGAGTTCGTCAGGAGATGACATTAAGAAATGGTGTCGTTACGACTTTTCAAAAGTATGTAAAACAGCTCTTGGACGAAATTGCGTATCAGGAGCAACAAGTGAGTAATCTTCTAAGTGATGATAGTATGAGAAAATCAGAGGAGCATATGGAAAAACATCCAGAATTGTATTATACTGAAAAGCAAAAAGCTGCAGATATCCAAAATATTACATCAGGTGCGTGGAAGTTTGGAGGGATGTGTATGGGCGTTGCAGCAGCACTTTTGGCAGTTTCCGCGATGCCTGTCGCAAGCGCTCCAGTATCATTCTTTACAGGTATTTCTGGAATTGGTTCTGCGATCATAGGACTATTTGGAATGATAGAAAGGTTTAATGAAGTAAGCCTCATAAAAAGAGGGATAAATCGAGAATGGGCTGCTGAGCTGAGTGCAAGAATGAGAGATAATTTTGATCGAGCATTTCCACTGTTTTAGCAGAAGAGAAGAAATGAGGATTGTGTCATCATAAGTATGCATCACTACCATCTTTTTATACCACTCCAGTCATCCACGAAACGGTATGACTCTCTACTCCCCTTTCACTCCTTTGCGTCCTTCTCAGGAACAGCTCGCCAATTTTATTTCGGAAAGTATGACGAACAGGAAGCATTGTTTATGTCACGCTCCGACGGGCATTGGTAAGACTGCAGCCGTTCTCGCAGCTCTCCTCCCTATTGCAGAGAAAGAAAATTGTAAAATTGTGTATCTCACGTCGAGACACACCCAGCACGCGATTGTGAGAGAGACAGTGCAACTCATACGAAAGAAACACTTGCCTTTCTTGTCGTGCGTGTCTCTTGTCAGAAAGCAAAACTTGTGCGCTCAGGAAGGTGCAGAATTGTTGAGCTCGAGCGATTTTCATCCTTACTGTAAGCATATGAGAGAAAACAATGCATGTTCGTACTTCACATCGTTCAAGAATAGGACTCCGCAACATATGATTTTGATAGAAGATTTAGAAAAGGAACCCTCGCTCACTCCGGAGAGTGTTCTCGCTCAAGCAACGGCGAAGGGCAGTTGTCCGTATGAGACGACGATAGAGCTTGCTCAGAAAGCGATGGTTATTATTGGCGATTATAGTTATATTTTTCATCCTCGCATTCGTGAATCGTTCTTGAAAAGGATTGGAGTTCCTCTGGAACGATTGTTCATCATCGTCGATGAAGGCCATAATCTTCCTTCGCGTATTCGATCAATGATGAGCGCAACAGTTTCAACATTTACGTTTCGTCGAGCATTGCAGGAGTGTAAGGAGTGGAATCCTGAGTTGACGGAAACTCTTGCAGACGTGCAAGACGCAATAAACACGTTCACGCAAAGTATTCCTGCTGGAGAGGAAAGAACGTTGTCTCCGACCGCGTTCGCTGGAGCGATTCCTGACGCTCAAGAGTTTGCTGACGAGTTAGAGGATGTGGCTACGAAAGTGCGTGAAGAAAAGAGAGTGAGTAGTACTGGTTCTCTCGCAGGTTTCTTCTCGGAGTGGAGCGATCACAATCCTGAACACTACGTGAGGACTATTAGTCACACAACGACGAATGCGGGTCCGAGTACGATGATTCACTTGACGTGTTTGAATCCTGCGAGTGTGACGAACGATGTGTTCGCTGTGGCGAGGGGCGTTGTCGTGATGTCTGGAACGTTGACTCCTACGACTATGTATCGTGACGTTCTTGGATTCAACAATGATACTCCTTTGAGAGAATTTGGTAGTCCTTTCCCCGTCAAGAATAGGAAGTATTTCATCGTTCCGAAGACGACGACGAAGTATGATAAGAGGAGTCCTGCACAATTTTCTATGATTGCTGAGTTGTGCGCGAAGATGATTAGATCAATTCCTGGAAACGTAGCTCTTTATTTCCCGAGTTATGCTCTTCAAGAAACGATTCATCGAGCACTCTCTTTGCCTGAAAGAATACTCGTGAAAGAATTTCAGGGTATGACTGCTGATGAGAAAACGAAATTGGTCGCAACTCTCAAGGCGAGTAAGAATGCTGTTCTTCTTGGTGTTGCCGCTGGTAGTTTTGGTGAGGGTGTTGACCTTCCTGGAGTGTTTTCTGGAGTGGTCGTTGTTGGTGTTCCTTTGGAGCGTCCATCGATTGAAACGAATGCGTTGATCGAGCAGTATAACAAGCAGTATGGTAAGGGTTGGGAGTATGGGTATGTTCTTCCCGCGTTGACGAAAGCGTTTCAAAATATTGGAAGATGTATTCGTACGGAGAATGATCGTGGAGTTCTCATCTTTCTTGACGAGCGATACCTTTCAGGACAGTATAAGCAGTGTTTTCCGAAAGAGTGGAACGTGACGGTGACGCTTGATCCTGAAAAAGAAATAGGTGTATTTTTTAAAACGCAACAGTCATTGGTGAACGTATGAGAACAGCGAAACGTACGAAAACAACGAGGACAGAATGGCAGACGGAGGGAGCAGTCTCATTTCGTGCGAGTACGGGTAAAGTGACGAGTAAGATGGAGGTGTTCTACAATCCTGTGATGAAGTTAAACAGAGATATTAGTATTGCTATCGCGTCCTCTCTCGGAATAAAAAAATACACAGACCTTCTCGCTGGTTCAGGTATTCGTTCACTACGTTTGTTGAAAGAAGGTGGAGTGGATCACGTGTACGCGAACGATTACAGCGCCGAGGCAGTTCGGTCGATGAAAGAGAACGCGAAGAGAAACAACCTCTCAAAAAGGATAACGGTATCGTGTGAAAGCGCGAACAGGTTCATCGATCATTCTCTCGGTTCTCAAGTGATTGATATTGATCCTTTTGGTAGTCCGAACCCTTACCTCGACGGTGCTTGTCGCAGGATTGGGAGGGATGGAATTCTTGCTGTGACTGCTACTGATACTGCTCCGCTCGCTGGGACGTATCCTTCGACGTGCAAACGTAACTATTGGGCTGTTCCTTTGAGGAACCATTTGAAGCACGAGGTTGCTCTTCGCATTCTCGTAAGAAAAGTACAGCTTCAAGGGGCGCAGTATGATAAAGCGTTGACTCCTCTCTATTGTCATAGCACGAGTCATTATTATAGAGTCTATCTTCAGTGCGAGAAAGGGAGCAAGAAAGCGGACAACATCATCAACCAGTTACGAATGCTTGACTACGACAGTAAAACGATGACGTTGAAAGAGGGGACAGTGATTGGCCCGCTCTGGACTGGAAGATTGTGGGACGAAACTCTCGCGAAAGCGGTCGCGGAGAAAGTTCCGAATGCTATGACGAGAACTATTGCAGAAGAAGCAACAATCAGCACTCTTGGATACTTCGACTTGCACGAACTCTCAAGCAGGTTGAAACAACAGTGTCCTAATTTTGAATCGTTGATGACTGCGATTCGAAAAAAAGGTTT
>CAYHWM010000080.1:4838-6113 GCA_964359925.1 uncultured Methanosarcinales archaeon | reverse complement strand
TCAAGTAGGTGCAAAAGTTACGCATGAACAAATTCATAAAATAAAAATTCCCATAAAATTTAATTCAAAGTCAGATATTGCAGAAGAGGAAGCAAGAATTGCGGAAGCAGAAGTAAGAAAAGCACAGGCAAATGATATGAGGAGGCAAATAAATGACTGACTCTAAACAGCTCGTGAATAAACTGTGGAATTATTGTAACATCTTAAGGGATGATGGTTTGTCGTATGGTGATTATGTTGAGCAGTTGACGTATCTTTTGTTTTTGAAGATGGATGATGAGAAGACGAAGGAACCTTATAATCATAAATCAAGTATTCCTAAAAAGTACAATTGGCAATCATTACTTGATCAAGAAGGTGCAGAACTTGAAGTGCAATATAATGAAACGCTGAAAGAACTCGGAAAACAAGAAGGTATTATTGGTGTTATATTCAGAAAGGCACAGAACAAGATTCAAGATCCTGCAAAATTGAGAAAGTTAATTGTTGAACTTATTGATAAAGAAAGCTGGTTGAGTCTTGAAGCTGACGTGAAAGGAGATGCTTATGAGGGATTACTTGAAAAGAATGCGGCAGACGTGAAAGGTGGAGCTGGACAATACTTCACTCCAAGACCTTTAATAAATGCTATTGTTGAAGTTATGAGACCTCAACCAGGAATGAAGATTCACGATCCTGCTTGCGGTACTGGCGGTTTCTTACTCTCAGAATATAATTATATTGTGAAATATCATAAACTTGACAGAGATGAGAAAGAAACGTTAAAGCATAAAACTTTTTCGGGTAACGAAATCGTTCCGATGGCGGCAAGATTGTGCGTTATGAATTTGTACTTACACGGAATAAACGGTGAACAAAATCCAATAAGCCCTGATGATTCATTAAAGAAAAATCCGGGAGCTATTTATGATATGGTTCTTACAAATCCCCCATTTGGTAAAAAATCTTCTGAAACGATAATAACAGAAGAAGGAGATACTGCGAAACAAAATCTTACAGTTTTAAGAGATGACTTCTGGGCGAAAACCAGCGATAAACAGCTCAATTTCTTGCAACACGTAAGAAGCATATTGAAAATAAATGGAAAAGCAGGGGTTGTCTTACCAGATAACGTCTTATTTGAGGGCGGTTCTGGAGAAACTATAAGAAAGAAGCTGACTGCTAAAATAGAAGAATACTTATCACAAAAAATTGATCAGCTAATTGAAACTGATTGGAAAGTTAAAGAAAAAGAGCTTAAAACGATATTTATACCTACTAAAATTATTAAGAAAA
>CAYHWM010000080.1:0-4828 GCA_964359925.1 uncultured Methanosarcinales archaeon | reverse complement strand
ATAAGAAATAAGCTAATGGAGACTTGTGATTTACACACAATATTAAGACTTCCAACAGGATTGTTTTATGCACAGGGAGTTAAAGCTAATGTTTTATTCTTTGATAAACGGTCAGCTCAAAAAGAGGCAGCGACTTCAAAAATTTGGATTTATGATTTAAGAACGAACAAACATTTCACGCTGAAAGAGAATTCGATGAATTCAAATGACTTGCAGGAATTCATAGATTGTTACAATCCAGAAAACAGACATCAAAGAAAAGAAACAGAAAGGTTCAAATGTTTTACTTATGAAGAAATAATGAAAAGAGACAAAACAAACCTCGATATTTTCTGGCTAAAAGATGAAAGTCTTGAAGATTTGGACAAACTACCATCGCCCGATGTAATCGCAAGAGAACTTGTTGAAGATTTGGAAGTTGCTTTGGAACAATTGAGAGAGATAAGTGAGGACGTAACTCTGCTTTGAAAGAAATTATTATTAGTTCACTGAAACAACTTCCCTCTTCTCACCATCATCCACACCACCCATACTATTCCTACAAACATCGCTACATCTGCAACGCTTAAAATACCCAACAGTGTTCAATCACAAATGCTCCTCGTAGCCATTCTACCCCAACTTCAATTGACCTTTTGTGAGCACTTCAGTTTTTTCATGGAGACAGTTCAATACGTCTTCACAAGTCTTTATCTCCTTTGCCTTCCAGTCATTTATTACTTGAGTGATTCCCTCGTTCGGAAGTAGGTTCAATGAGCGATCGGGACAAAAGAGTGGTATTCTTTGTTCAAACGCTATTTTTGACTGAATCATCGCACCCCCCTTTACTCCACTGGCAACCATTACTATGGCGTCTGAAATTCCGGACGTTATCCTATTTCTTTGAACTAAAGCTATTGCTGAACCTGGAAAGTTTGGAAGGTGTTCCGATATCAAAAGACCTTTCCTCTCTATTTCGTGAAACAATGCCGAGTGTTCTTCAGGAAACATTTTAAAGAAACCAGAACCGAGTACGCAGATAGTCTTTCCATTAGCATCCAATGCACCTCTATGAGCAGAATAATCTATTCCGACAGCACCACCACTCACAACCACATACTCTTTTGTTACGAATTCCTGTGTGATATCATACGCCCACTTCTTTGAACGCTCATCAGCTTTTCTGCTTCCAACAATAGCAATCTTCTTTTTGTACAACAATGTCATATCACCTTTCAAAAAAAGAGTGAGTGGAGGGTAAGAAATGTTTTTAAGAAATTGAGGGTATCTCTCGTCAATTATTGGAACAATAGTAATGGATTTCTCCTCGCACTCTGTTAGTACTTTAAGAAAATTTTCTTCCGCGGCAATTTTCAGTTTATGAAATTCTCCGAGCATACCTTCATTAAATATTCTTGTTCTCAACAGTTCTGAATCAGTCATAGAGAATATTCTGTCTATATCATGAACTTGCCCAAATAATTTCATTATTTTGCTCGGACCCAATTTAGGCACTTTCGTCAACTTCATCCATTTTACAAGTTGTTCTTTTTGAAGCATCTCAATCACCCCTCAATTATTTTTTGATACATCTGAAGTATTAATACCCAAACAAATCGATTTCGCCGCTTTCGCACCCTCTTTGATGAGGAGTTCTGCACAAATAAGTTTTGTATACCCTTCCGCTTTAATATCATCCAACAACAGTATATTCTTTTCGTTTGACATCAATGTTCTGCTTAAAGAAAAAGTGTTTCTATGAAATTCGTATCTTTCGTTTGCATTCGTACACTCAGTCATCTTCTTCAACGGTTTGACAGTTCTTAAAATAATATTTTCAAAAGGAATTCCGAACTTTTCATTCAACAAATTCCCTAAAGAGTTAAGAGTTGGAGAATACTCCCCTACTTCTGATTTTGGAATAACACAAACCAAATCAAAATGTTCTTTGAACTGTTTTATGCACTCTTCAACATCAGAGATAAAAAGTTCAGACTTATCTTCTCTTTTTGAAAACACTATTTTTAGCGACCACCAATCTTTCTTGAGAGCTTCCTTGAAATACCACTTATTCGCGACCACCTCAACCTCAAGGTTTCCAAACTCCGGAGAGTATTTCGCTATTTCTCGATGCACCATAATAATCACCAATATATTAGCTTTTTCCTAATATATTACAAATATCTTCTCACCTATATAAGTCTTACGCACACTTGTCCAGTGACCAGTGGAGAATAGGTCTTAGGTCATTGGATTTGTCACCATCCGCAACCCTTAAAATACCAAACAAACAAACCAGCACCATGCTCCTCGTAGACGTCCACGCACACTTGCACTTATGTGAGAATCCTCAAGATGTTATTAGTAGGGCGACGCTTGCTGGAGTGAAACACATCATTACAACAGGATTGGATGAAGAAAGCAATACGAAAACGCTCGCGCTTTCACGAGGTTCAACCATCGTTCACGCAGCGATAGGAATATACCCCTCAAGCATCAAGAAGAACTGGGAAGAACAACTTTCCACAGTTACGGAAACGATCAAAAAGAACAAGAAAGACATCGTAGCCATAGGAGAAGTAGGAATAGACCAACACCACACCGAAGAAACAGCCCCAACACTCGACACCCAGAAAAAAGTATTCCAAGAATTCATAACGCTCTCAGAAAAAACAAAACTACCACTCGTCGTCCACTCCCGCAAAGCAGAAGAAATCATCATTGATCTTCTCACGTCGAGCAACGCCCGAGCAGTGTTACACAGCTTCGGAGGAAACAAAAAACTACAACGAAAAGCAATCGACGAAGGACTATCGTTCAGCATCCCAACGAATTGCTCACGCTCAACTCACTACCAAGGAATCATCCAACAATCACCACTTTCTCAACTTCTCACCGAAACAGACGCTCCCTACCAGTCGCCCATTATTGGAATACCAAGCGAGCCAGCACACGTCGCACGAGCGATCACGACCATCGCCACACTCAAAAAACTCACCCCTGAAGAAACAGCAAACAATATCTTTATGAACTACACACGGTTTTTTCAATAAAAAAAGAGATGATACGCGAATGAGCCTCACCTACTCCAGAATGTTAAGCATACTCCAACAACGCATACGAGGAGCTCCTGAAAGAACAAGCTCGAGACAATTCTCAGAAGAGTACAGAGGAATCATCACGATGCTCAACAAGCGCAGAGAACAAAACGAACGATTCCACGCAGAACTCAAAAGACTCATCGAAACCTCAGCAAACAAGAACCAATACGTTCACACAGACTTATGCCACAACCTGATACGCACAACACTCCAACAAATCATCACCCAGCTCGCACCCATCCTCCAAGAAAAAGACGAGATTGACAGACTCGCAAAACTCGAAGGAAAAGAAACAGAAAGAACAACACGACAAGAACACCTCCCCACACTCATCCAACGATACAAAACAATGGCAGAAGCAGAACTCACAGCCATCATCAACCGCATAGAATCACTCGAAGAAAAAACAAAACTCACACAACCATTCAGCGAAGAAGACATGAACGCGGCGTAATCACTCCTTCTTCACTTTCTGACCTTCAGGAGTATCTTGAACGAACCAACCGAGAGAAGAGATTTGTGTTCGCAACTCGTCAGAAACCTTCCAATTCTTTTCCGCCCTCGAAACTTCACGCAATCGCACAAGCTCCTTCACTCGTTCCGGAACTGCAATATCTTTGACCGCACCAAGATTCAGAGCGAGAACACCATCGAAAAACAATAACGCTTCATACTTCGACCCCGCACCAAGAGAAGCGTCCTTCAACAATTTCCAAACGACAGCCAACGCTCTCGGAGTATCCAAATCATCATTCAATGCATCGACGAACTCACCCTTGTACGACGACCAATCACCACTCACCTCACCATCTTTGAAGTCAACAGCGAACTGGTGAAGACGATCCAACGCAGTCCTCGCAGCCTCCAACGACTCCCAAGAAAAAAACAGTTTCGAACGATAATGGGCAGTAAGACACAAATAACGATACGCCAACGGTTTGAAACTTTTGTCTTGAACTACTTGCAACGTGATAAAATTATCACCAGACTTCGCCATCTTCTCCTTCGCACCAATGACGACGAACTCGTTATGCAACCAATAGTTGACAAACTTCTTACCCGTCGCACCCTCTGCTTGAGCAATCTCATTCGTGTGATGCACCTGTATGTGGTCAACACCACCGCAATGAATATCAAAAGACTCACCAAGATACTTCATCGCCATCGCGGAACACTCAATATGCCAACCAGGAAAACCAACACCCCAAGGAGACTCCCACTCCATATCTCTCTGTTCTCCCACAGGAGAAAACTTCCACAACGCGAAATCAGACTTGTTCCTCTTACCCTCGACAACATCAACACGTGCACCCTCCTTCAAACCCTCCATATTCAATTTTCCTAAATCACCATAGGACGAAAACTTCGACGTGTCATAATAGACGCCATCACCATCAATGACATACGTGAATCCTTTCTGTTCGAGTCGTTGCACGAGAACAATCTGTTCCTTGATATGATCGGTAGCCTTGCACCAGATAGAAGGTTCAAGAATGTTCAACGACGCAATATCCCTCTTGAAATGCCCCGTGTAAAACTCGGCAACATCCCAAGCAGTCTTGCCCTCTCTGCGCGCACCCTTCACCATCTTATCCTCGCCAGTATCACTATCGCTCGTCAAATGACCAACATCCGTAATGTTCATCACGTGATTGACGACGAAGCCGTTGAGCGAAAGAACTCGACGCAAAACGTCATCAAACACGTACGCACGAAGATTACCAATATGAGCGAAATGGTACACGGTA
>CAYHWM010000079.1:0-6144 GCA_964359925.1 uncultured Methanosarcinales archaeon | reverse complement strand
GATGCGCGAGACTCAGGAACAGTAGCTCAACCGACGAACGGAAAACACTCACTCTCTGAAAAGGCAGTTTTCAAAGGAAGAACAGGAATAGACCCTTTGAGTGTGTACTTGAAAGAAATAGGTTCTTATCCTACACTCTCGAGAGAAGAAGAACAAGCAATAGCTCGAGGACTACGAGGAGACCCGATAGAACAACTCGTCAACGCGAACCTCCGATGGGTCGTCAAGCTCGCAAAAAAGTACGAAGGAAAAGGACTATCACTTCAAGAACTTATCTCTGCAGGCAACAAAGGACTTATCAGAGCAGCAGAAAAATAAACAAGTACTGGAAAGAATACAAAGAAAAACTACGACGTGCGAAACCTACTGAACATACTCATTAACGACACGAGAAGAAGATCATCACTATGCGAGAAGTGAAAGAATACTCCTCACTTCTTTACCTCCTTTTCACCACGTACCGTTCTCCTCGTTTATACGCGACAGTACTATACAATGATTCTCCACTGTAGAACAAGTCTTGATAGATTGCGTTCATAAGATCTCCGACGATGTTCGCAGTTCTCCTATTTCCGGATTCTGGCAACGATGCTTTGAGAACGTGACTTCTCTTCTGTTCTAACGCCCACTCGACGACCTCGACAAGTGCAGGATCTTTCGTCGTATCAACGTTGTGCACTCCTACGATAACTTCAAGAATTGTTTCCGAAGGAATTTCAGCACCCACTCTCAAATACGACAATGATCGCTCAATGCTTCGTTCGTGACCGTACGAGAAAAAACAATACGCGACACCAACACGATTCTCGTTCGTTCTTGTCATACTCTTGCTTCCTCCACGTTCCCCATTTCCGCGTTCTTCACTCGATACTCCAACGAGTACTCCTCACCTATCGCGATGTATATCTTATTCAGCGTTTCTCTTCGAGGGTATGATTCTCCGCGAGCGTACCGGCATACTGTTTCTTCGTGTTTCTCAATCTTCCACGCGAGCCACTGTCGAGTCCTTCCGAGATTGTCGAGCCACGCGTTGAGGAAATCGCTCAACTCTTCGCATCGAGGTTCTTGCTTGTGGAGCTTTCTCGTGTTACGACTGTACTCTGCAGAAGAAGAAAACCCTCGAGCTTTCGCCACGCGCTCTCTCGTGTCACTTATCGTTTCTCCACGTTGTTCTGCCAACCATTTCGCGTACTTGTTCCTCGAAGAAAAACCTGCCTTCTTCACTCGCTCGTTTTCGTACGTACTTCTCGAATAGGAACCGACGTTTCCTTTGACGTACCTTCCCGCTGTCGATATCGAAACGCCCGTTCTCTCAGCAATCTTTTCGAGAGTAACATCGGGAGTATCTCTCACTATATTCATAATATGTGCTTCCGTTTCCGCATCAATACGCTTCGGCATAGTTGTACTGGAGAATATAGCTCATTTAAAAAGTCTTCCTCATTCTTTCCTGTAGAGGGGTTTTATGGACGCACGTACAGAGGGAACAGTGCCGAAGGGGATGTTGACGAGCAGAACGCTTACGGAAGAAACACTCAACGAGATAGCAGGTTTCGACGCTCGACTATCAACACTCCTCGCACACGCGAACAACGGGTTGCGACCACTCTCCACCCATCTCCAACACTACTACTCACTCGACCACGCGAACACTCTCCATCATCACCACCTTGCAGAACCGTACGCTCTCACCATACTCGACGCTACGAATGATTCAGTCATTCTTGACCGATTGCGTCAGACGATAACTCTCCACGCTCTCGGACTCTACCAAGACAAAACTGCAAACGACACGTTACGATCCCTCGAAAAAGACAGTGCTACAGTTCCAGCGCACCAAGACTTTTTTTGGCGGATAGCTACCAACCTCGAAGCGCTCGTCAAAGAAGACTACTCAGACATCGCAAATCCAAACTTTCGAGGATTCAGAGGACTCCACGAACCACCACTCTATCCGTCGCTCCTCCAACGATACGTCATTAAAGAACTCCTCGAACGAGGAAGAATAGGAGCGTACCTGCCAGTAGGCAAAGGAAAAACAGCCATCGCAATCCTCGCAGGAGAACGACTCCTCCAAGAAAACCCCGAAGGAAAAGTGCTCATCCTGTGCACTTCCGCATCCTATGACGAGTTCATCAAAGGATTATCTGGACCAGAAAGCCAACGATACACGAAACGACAACCATCAGCATTGTTCTTCAACACCGCCCAAGGACTGAACATCAAAGAACTCGTGGCCGCAACCTACGCAGTCGTCAACTTCGCACAACTCCGAAGAATTACCAAAGGAGTACACACCCCCCAAGGAAATTCGGAAACAGCAATTCAAACACTCCTCAAACAATCCTGGCTCCTCACCGTCGCTGACGAGCCTCAAGTGATGCTTGATAGTTCGAGCAGAAGAGCAATGGACGTGAAATCGGCGTTCAGCAAAGCGGAGAAAGAAAAAAAACACGCGCTCATCCTTACAGGAACGCCAGTCAAAGACGACAAAGAATCACTCAAAACACAACTCGGATTCCTCGACCCGACACTTGAACAACGACTCGACAACAAACCAATCACGCAAGAAGAAATACTCTCAGTCAGCGATGCGAAAGCCATCATCCTCACGGAAGGAATGGCGAGAACGAAAACACTCCAACCTCTCATTCACCGATTCGAACTACCAGAAGAAGCACGACAAGCATACGAAGAAGTGTCACGATTAGACATCCACGGAGGAGCACTCCATCACACCATCAAAAAATTCCTCGTCGATTACGCAACGTGCGACAAAGAACTGACTACTATCATAAACCTCTCAACAGTCCACAACCCAAAACTGGAATACCTCGTCCAACAACTCCAAAACTGGATCAATCGAAGAGAAAAATTCCTCATCTTCTTCGACTACACCAACGGATTCCTCGAACCACGACAAGGATACTCGTTCGGAGAAAAACTACAACACCTCTTAGGACCCAACGGGAAAAAACTCGAACTCTATAGACTGAGCAACAAGCCATCAACATGGAGGTACAAACTCTTCGAAAAGTTCAGAGAAGACCCAGAAACACTCGGACTTGCACTACCAAAAACAGGATGCTCACTCGCGCTCAACCTCCAAGTAGCAAGACACATCATCCTACCAACACCACTCGAAGACCCGAACACGCTCGAACAATTACAAGGAAGAATCAACAGAGTAGGTCAAGACAACCCCCCAGACCTCCACATACTCGTGTACACGAAAACAAAAGAAGAAGACATACTCCACAACCTCCACGAGAGACAACGAGATGCAAAACTCCTACGAAACTTCATCCTTCCGAGAGCTCGAAGAGTACGGTTGATGACGAAAAAAGAAGCAGGATTTTTAGAAGAACAACGAGACTACTTCCGACAACGAGACGCGACAAGAACACCCATCATCGACGGAGAACAACAACCACGCCAATCTGTACGAGAACAACGTTCCGAAACTACACAACCAGAAGTTACACAACCAGCACCCTTACCACCTACCAATTCCCACCAGCTACCAACTGCCAACGACCAATCAACAGCCACTCTACGACAACGAGCACCAATAGAAATCATACAACTTGATGACCTCATCGAAGAAGACATCGTCGAAGAAACCATCGTCGAAGAAAAACCTGCAGAAACATTGCAAGCAATACTACTGCCAATAATTTCATCACCAACACCCCAAGTCCCACCACCCACCACCCACCAACAACCAAACAAAGCACCACAACAAAGGAGACCATCACTCCACACCATCCTTTCACACTATAAAATACCAACAACTCCACTACAAAAAAGAATCGAAGAACTAACAACCACTCAAGATATTGCGCGCTACGCTCTCGAAAACAGGATAACACTACCACAACTCACAGCAGGAATGATAACGTACGCTCTCGAAACGTCAGAAACAATAATTGTCGCAGGAAGAAAAATAGGAATGTCAAAGTCAGTACTACGCGAACAACAACAACGTATTGAACAACTACAACAAGAATGTTCGGAGAACAACGCACACTCCCTTGGAAAGAGAGCGGTAGACATCGGAAGCACCATCGAAGTAGCAGAACGAGAACTCGTACTCTACGCAATAAGCGTACACCCAGAAGACAAAAAAACAGCTATGAACTCCATCGGAATAAATAAGAGTACCTACCATAGAGGACTCCTCGATTTCGTAGTACGCTACACGCTCGAAGAACGAACAGCACTGAAACTATCAACCAAACAACCAGCACGCTCCCGAGAAACAATACCTGAACGACAACCATTCGAAGACCCATCACAACCACTACCGAGAAGCATCAAAGAATTAGCAACAGTTCAAGACATCGCGCGCTACGCTCTCGAAAACAGGATAACACTACCACAACTCACAGCAGGAATGATAACGTACGCTCTCACACAAACAACAGAAGATCAAACAACAGCAGGAAAAAGAATCGGACTCAATCAGTCTCTGGTTCGTCGAAAAAGAAATATGCTGGAACAATTACGACAAGAATGCTCAGCGAACAACGCGTTACCACTAGGAAAAAAAGCAATACTTATCGGAAGCACCATACAAGACATAGAACGAGAACTCATACTATACTCTGCAGGAACACACCCCACCGGTGGAACGAGCGCGGCACACGCAATAGGACTTGGCAGAGTAAACTACTACATGAAACTACGAATAATAATGGCCCGCCTACCACCCAATTGGACACCAGCAAGAACACCAACAACTCCACAAGATACAACACTCGACGATATCATCGAAGAAGAAACTGACGAACAACAACCAAGAACTGAAACCGTATCAGAACAGGTATTACAGAACACGTTTGAAGAACTCGCCACCACTCAAGACATAGTAAGATACGCACTCTCACAAAAAATCACCCTGCCACAACTCATTGCAGGAATGAAACAATACGCCATCGAAACATCAAGAACGCGACCACAACTCGCTCGAAAAATAGGAGTCTGTGTTATAACTGCTACAAGAGAACGGCACAACATCAAAGACACGATAAACACCTGCGCAGAAAATACCAACGCGTTACCACTCGGAAAAAGAGCAATAGATATCGGAAGCACCATCAGAGACATAGAACGAGAACTATTCATCACAGCAATGTCCGCACACAAAAACAATGCACCACTCGTCGCAGAACGTATAGGAATTTCTCTTACTACATACTACCAACTACAACGAAAATACAGAGAAGAACTCAACAAGACAACCACACAACAACCACTCGTTACTACCACGACAGCAGACAACCAAGCACCACAAACACCAACAACTCCACAAGAAAGCATACCACTCGAAGACATCATCAACGAAGAACCAGAAATAAGAAGAGAAACACCAACAAAAGACTGCGCATCAACAGAACCTCTAACGATAGAACAACTCACCACTGTTGAAGACATAGCAAGATACGCGCTCACGCACACGGTAACACTACCACAACTCGTCGCAGGAATGAAACAATACGCAGTTGAATCATCAAGAACGTGCGCAGAAACCGCCAGAAAAATAGGAACTTGTACTCTCACCGGGAATAGAGAAAGGAAAAAAATTCAACAAACACTAAAAATCTGCGCCGAACATCCTGATGCGCTACCACTCGGAACAAAAGCAGTAGAAATAGGAATACTGATCGACGCTATCGAAAGAGAAATCTTCACCGCAGTAGCCCGAGAACATCCGAACAATCCACCAATAGCTGCGAAAACTATCGGAGTGAACCTGAACACGTACTACCAACGCCAACAACGATACCGAAAAGAACGAGAAGAACACACCATCAAACAAGAAACACCAACACCACAACCAACACCACCGAACGATACAACTCAACAACTCTTACGACAACAACTACCAAAAGAACACGAAAAAGAAACAGAACCAAAAACCAAAACCGCCAACCAAGAAACAACATACATCGTACGAACACTGAACCAAAGTATTCAAATAAAAGGAGAACAAGAAACCAACCAACACATCACCACACTCCTCAACGAAGGAGCAAGACTGACAGACATAGAAGTCTACAAACGATTAGACCTCCGAATCAAAACGGAAATAAGAATAGAGTGAGGACGAAAAGAAAGAACGCGCCAAAAACCAACACTTAT
>CAYHWM010000078.1:0-6179 GCA_964359925.1 uncultured Methanosarcinales archaeon | reverse complement strand
ACTCGAATAGCTTTCCGTCGTGCACACGCTCGCATCACAAGAAATTCCATCCTTGAGAATGAGGGGGTTGTTGTAGGGAAGATTTCTGAAGATTATTCTCGCGGTCGTGTTTAGGTTCGGGAGGAGTGTAGAGTTGATGGTGACGCTCGTGTTTGTTATAATTATTGCGGTGTCGAGATTGGTGAGCTTGTCGCTGGGACGACTATCAGTGCTTAAGTTGATCACTCCGGGAAAGTTGAGTGTTGTCGTGTTTTTGACGAGTGTCGCGTTCGGGAACGATTCAAGAACACTTTCGTTGTAGAAAGAGAAGTTTGTGGTTCCTGAATCAAACGTGTCAGTGATAACGCGGAGTGGTGGACTGAGTGTAGTCGAGGATACTGAAGAGAATGACGTTGTAACTGCTCCTTGCAACGTGAGAAGAGTTCCACCAGCATATATGAGAAAACCAGTAAGCATAACGAGAATGAAAATGATTCCGTACTCAGCATACTTTCTCATCGTTCTCTTCTTTCCTACAGAGAAGACTATAAAAACGTTTCTTATAGAAAATTGTACACTTTCTACACTTGAGTTGGCGGAGCAATCTCCCCCTTCTTCGACATCGTCCTTCTCCTGAGAGCGTATACGACGCAGAGTATTCCTATTACTAAGATAACTCCGAAGGCGACAGTCCAGTCCCTACTGTAAGGCTCACAAAGAACTTTCACTTGCAGTCTCGTACTCACTCCAATATTCGTAGACGACCCGAAAGCTCCTTGAGATGATTCATTCTTCACTTCAGAAGCTACAACTTCCCCCTCGTACACTTTTTCAGAACCCGAACAACTCTTAGCACAAAGGAAAGACCCAAGCAAGCAACTCTTCTCGTACACTGCATCAGTAGTCTTGAAACACAAATTCACAGGAATAGCATTACTACTGGAAGTCCCAGCCTTTACGAACTTAGGCTCGCTCACCGATTCAGCAGTCACCGTCTTCAGTTCTGAACCCACAGTCAACTTCATAGTGACATCATCTTCCCAAGGATTATAAATACCATAATCAACACAAAGCTCCTCGCCCTCTTTCACAACTACGCTATTCAACGTCCACTTAATACCAACTCCCTTTCTCGCCTCGACAAGAGGAGAAAGAATAAGAAGCATAAGAACCAAAAGCGTTGTCATCATTCCAATCTTCCGCACTGTTGTAGAGTTTAGCATGATGTTGTTGTTTGCACCCCTTCAAATGATATAGTATTATCGTACGTTCCTGCAGCTTGAGCTGGAGGGACGTCAAGGAAGAATCTATAAAATTCGTTGCCGCCAGCGGCGATACTCGTATTTGTTTTCACGTATGATGTCGTTATCGCAGTTCCGTTTGTTCCGTTTTTCGGGAATGTTCCGTTTGATGCGCTTGACCACGTATACGTGTAATTCGTGAGCGGGATAGTATCATTGGCAGTAGTGTTAAACTGAGAATCGGCTTTGATACAGAAATCGACAGCGACGTTAGAATCAGAAGAAACACTAATATTATACCCTGAAGCATCACCAGCAAAATTACCCGTACTATTGTATGCATTTCCCGTAGCGTTCACGTCACCCGAAGGGATTGCACTAATGGTTCCAAAAGAGATTCCTGAAGAAAGATTATTCGAAGAGGCAATAGAAAGATAAGCACTAATGATTGCACTCGAAGTCGATGTTGCAGTCGTCGCCATACCACTCACATCATACTGACCAAGAAAAGAAAGAATGCCTGCACTACCAATGACTGCGAAAAGACCCAAAAACAATATAACATCGTGCCTGTTCATGAACTCACCACTTTTTAATACCTATTTACTGTATGTTTTTCTTAAAATCTTCTACACCTTTATAAACATTTCTAAAATGCGTTTTCTCGCGCCGTGTTCTTTACACAAACTACTCCACTACATACTTCATACTTGTCACTCAGCACACTCATTTCAAGAAGCGCATCACTCGACGACGCAACTGAAGGACCAGTACTAGAAACTATTGGTTGCCGTAAAGGATTTGCTCGAACCATAAAACTCCTCTTACCAAGAGACAGCAACCCAGTACTCAACGCCAGAGTCTTTGTCGTTTCGAGAACGAGCACTTCTTCAATACCGTTCTCTTCTTCTCTCGCGTCGAGAACTTTCCTCCACCAAAGAGCAGAACCAACATGCTGTGAAGGACGACCCCTGCCCTCATACACTCCATACCCCCTCCGCCACAAAAGTTCATCACCGTCAATATTCGAGTGTATCGCGACGAAAGGATAAGAAATCATCGTCACCCAACGAGGTCTCAACTCGTAACTCATCTCAGAATCGTGAGACAGAAAACTAAGAAGTTTATCCAATGAGAAATATCCTACAGGCCTTTCCCCTCCAGAGTCCATACTGCTGGGAAAACACCACTCCTACAAAAACTCATCGAAACCATTATAAAACCATCATTCAACCACTTGAGAAGAATGGAAGAACAACAAAGACAACAAGAACACCAACAGTCTCAACAGGTCCACCACTCAGAGCACCACCCACAGGCGCAACACTCGCCACAACCACTCCACCATGAACACTCACAACAATCATCACACCAGTCAACACCAACAACGCCATCACTATTCCAACAACTCAAACAACAACTCCACTCATTCTGGCTCGAATGCGTACGAGTCTTCAGAGTGACAAAAAAACCAGACAAGAAAGAATACCTCACAACGCTCAAAATCAGCGGACTCGGAATACTCATCATAGGAGCAATAGGGTTCATCATATTCGTAGCGAAAGAAATACTCATGAAGTTCTTGTGATGCTAACACTCTCATAAATTCTTTTGAGAAGAAGTTTTAAATACTGGATACGCTGATAGAGTTTTATGAAACTAACCGTTATTCTCGAGAAACAAGAAGAAGGAGGATTCACCGTGTACGTTCCTTCACTTCCGGGGTGCGTGTCTGAAGGTGAAACGAAGGAAGAAGCGTTGATGCATATCAAGGAAGCAATAGAACTACACTCCTGAAGGAATGATCAAACTCACCGTTCCAGTTCACGGAAATACAGAAATGAAGAAAGGAACACTCCATCAAATTCTTACCTGTGCAAAACTGTCACTCGAAGATATTGAAAAGTTACGATGAGAGTCTTCCTTAATCGCCTGTTCCCCTGCTTGCTTGATCCCAAGTGTAAAACTCTACACCGAAAAGGTAATGGTCTGGACGGACTGTTGTTCCTTCCTCACACGCTTTTTTCTCTGCAGATTTCTTGTCGAGAAGTCCTATAGCTCTCACGTTTCTCCTCATTTCTTCTAGTCCAGTATACTCCGACATTCTTCTGTATGCATTCTCAACAAACTTCTCTTGGAGAGGAACTGTTTCCGTAATGATGATCCCCCCACATCTTTTAAAACCTTTTCTGAAACTAAAATTTGCTCTTATGACTGCATCATCATCGATGATGATTCCTTCCAAAAGTCCTCTCGTTTGAGGTGGCACTCCGCCATCAGCGTAAGTAAATGTCATATTCTTCCTCCTCCATTCATATTTTTCTACTTTCTCAATCTAAAAACTCTATACCTAAATCGTGCTCGATATCTTTCTTTTTCTCTCCCGTAATCGTTCTCGTTGGCCCGAAGATTTGTGGTGATCGAACGCCTGTCACGATCAACATAACTCGAAGCAAGTCTCCGAGGTCGTCGTAAATTTGAGCTCCCCAGATTATTTTAGCGTCTTCAGCGAGTCGAGAACTTACAGATTCGACGACGAGTTTCGCTTCCGACAGTGTGAGAGTTTTGCTGCCCGCGATATTAATCAACGCTCCGCCAGCTCCAGTAATATCGACATCAAGGAGAGGATTCTTTATTGCTTTCTCGACAGCTTCAAGAGCGCGATTCTCACCATCACTCTCGCCGACACCAATCAAAGCAGTTCCGCCACTCGACATCACTGCACGAATATCAGCAAAGTCGAGGTTGACCAATCCCGTTCGAGTAACGAGCTCAGCAATACCCTTCACAGCGTTCGTCAATATTTCGTCAGCAACTTTGAATGCGGTGTGCAATGGCAAGTCAGGAGTCAACTCGATTAATTTGTCATTCGGGATGACGATAAGAGTATCAACACTTTCTTCGAGCCTTTCTAAACCACTCACTGCGTTTTCGTACCTTCGATTCCCTTCCATCGTGAAAGGCATCGTGACGATGGCGACGACGAGAGCACCCTGACGCTTCGCTAAGTCAGCAACGAATGGAGCGCTCCCCGTACCAGTTCCGCCACCAAGACCACACGTGACGAATACCATATCCGCACCAGTGAGTAACTGTTTCAACTCGTGCTCAGACTCTTTCGCGGCGAGCTCTCCCACTCTCGGATCAGAACCTGCACCCATGCCCCTCGTCGATTCTCGCCCAATAAGAACTTTCTTATCAGCATTCGTGTACAACAAATCTTGAGCATCAGTATTCACTGCTATCGTTTCAGCACCCCATACGCCAACCTCTGAAACTCTATTCACCGTGTTATTACCCGCACCGCCACAACCTACAACCTTAATTGTCGTACGCTGACGAGCGAGCAATTCTTCCAACTCTTTATCTGCCTCGTTCGCGTTCCTGAAAGAAATAACTTTAGGAGAAGAAAACTGTTTACCCTTATCGCCAGATTTCTCTGGACTCCAAGACTGTTCCACACGCACCCCCTCAACCATTGAACAAACCTCAACACTTTCTTTTATTTGATTATACCTGAAAAACGTTTCTTCTTACAGGAAGAAATCATCGTTATATAAAGATTGTTGTGAAGGAGTAGAGCCATTCCCTTTTGTACTATTCTCTTCTCTTTTTTTCGTCATTGAACGAGCACAACGATACGGCACTTCAATAGCGAGTCCTGCGATAGGTCTATTCGTTGTGAGAGCGAATACTGCTCGTATTCAATATTCTGCGATGGACAGGGCAGTGTATACTTCTAACGATCCGACTCCAACATTCATCAATTGCTCGGCTGAATGTTCCGTTGCGATTCTTCATACGTGCTCAGAAGAACCTATTAAGCAAAGAGCTCCTCGAACTCCGTTCAAGAACGCTCCCTCTATCAACGAAAGAGCAGTCAACCGCAACGAGTAATACTGGAACGATTCGCAAAACTTCTCCTGAAGCTCTCCAGGAAAATAAAAACCGTACTGCGCGTGAAGAAATACTCTTCCAGCAGAACTCGCAAAGGGAACTCTCGAAGATTCTACTCTCGAAGCGACCCTTCCAATTCTACTCTTCGCAACTTTACCAACAAAAGAATCAAGACTGTCAGGTACGGGCTCGAGACTATCAGGAACTGAACTGTCAGAACTTGAACTCTCAGAATTCGGAGTCATAGAATTCTTACTCCTTCGCGGCATTCTTCTTCTGCGCAGAGTCGTCCTTCACTTCTTTCGTTTCCTCTTTCTTTTCTATCTCTTTTTTTTCGACGAGGAACTTCACACTTTTCCCAACGAGCTCTTTCACTTCCTGCTCGAGCATCTTCTGAGCCGTTTCAGGAACCTCTTCCTTCGTCGTCAACTCTACGTGGTCACCAACAACTGTTCCTTTCCCCGGAACTCCGAGAAGGTTAAACAAGATATCGGTCTTTTCTTGACCATCAGTAATAACTCTATGAACTTCAACCTCGTACTTTACTTCCTTCCCAGCAAGAGGGTGATTAAAATCAACAACAGTTCTCCCACCAGAAACAGTTCTGACAGTGCCAACAGAGTCATCAATGTTTATTCGCAAACCTGGATACGGCCGTATTCCCTGCTTCGAAAACTGCCCCGTGGGAATTAATTGGTGCAGAGCAGTACTTACTTTTCCAAAAGCTTTCTCGGGAGATAACGTGATTGAGTGTTTTCCGAGCTCCTTACCGAACAACGACTCTTCAAGACCGAGAAGCAACGCTCCCTTACCGAGAACAGCGTGCTTCTTACCATACTTCGCATGCTCGTTCCACAACTGTTTTTCTTTCGCGAGAATCTCGTCAGTCGTATCAAACAACGAACCATCACTCAGGAAACCAGAGTACGATAATTCAACAACATCATTCTTTTTAAGAGCCATACCCCTTGCGATTTTGAGGAGTTATAAAAAGGTATCGGGAAGTGGATGGTAGGAAGTAGGGGGCAGGTTGTGGGTTGGATTGTAGATGGTGAATCGTAG
>CAYHWM010000077.1:3692-6208 GCA_964359925.1 uncultured Methanosarcinales archaeon | reverse complement strand
GTGACCGATACTAAAAAGTCGGGAGTGATTGAAGTGCATATCGAATTGAACATTGGCGATCGTAATGGTGTGAGTGTGAAGTCTGATACGTTTGGCACTATTCCGGTGGGTGACATTCCAACACTCTTGAAGGGCGTGAAGGCTTCAGGACTTGACAATTCAAAATTGTTCACTGCTGATGGTTCTCTCGCGAATGGAGTGTCGATGAACGACGGAAAGCTCGTCATTGATAAGAAAACTTTGGTGAGTGGTGGTGGAGTGTGGGTTGGTACGAAGGACTGGTTTTATTCTTTGTGGAAGGCGACAAGGGGGGGAAGGGTCGATACGAATGAGCAGGTAGTCGTTGATCCTTCTGATGGTTCTTTCACGACAAGCACGTTTGATGATGCTGGCAGGGTTACGGAGTCGGAGAAGAAAGACTTGACTGGTAAAGTTATGGCTTCTACTGTTGGTGATGGTTTCGAGATAAAACCTGCTGAAGGTAGTACTCCTGAAAAGTTCACCAAACCGGCAGTTCAAGGTGGTGCTGGTGCTGTGAGTGTTGATTTGCAAGATGTCACGTCGAATGGTAAATCGTTCAAGGTCGGTAAATTGATGGGAAAGGATGGAAACCCAGTGAAACTCGTTGATGGTAGTGAGGTTCTCGTTGCTGGTTCTGGTAATCTTTTCGTGATGCACGATTTTGATGGTTCTGGTCCAAAACTTGCAGAGGTTGCGACGCTTAATCCTGCTGATGAAACAATAGTGAAAAAAGCTTTCGGCGATGATGCTGACGCGTTAAAAGAATCTACTGATAACTCGAAAGAAGCCGCGTTCCGTGCTGGTGGTGGTAAGACTGTTTGGGAGACTATTCCTAAGACTGGTACTGCTTGGACTGCGAGTATTATTGGTGGATTGCTTGGTTATTCTGATCCTGCTTTTGATGGTGTTGATGATTATATTGTTGGTAAGTATAATCCTGAGAAGTATGCCGCGAAGAAGAAGGAAGTTCTCAAAAAGTGGTGCGATTCTTTCCCTTTTGCGAGTCAGGAGTGTATGACTTCGTATATTTGTGAGAACCAGGGTAAGGTTTCTAGGATTAAGGGTGCGTTGGTTGTCGGTTCTGGCGCTTCGAGGGGCGCTGGTGTGACTCTCGCCGCGAGTAGGTCTCCTCCTATTATTAGCGAGTCTGGTTCTGGTGAGTCTTTTATTTACGCGATGGAGTTTTTGGTGAGGAACCCGTTGGAAGAAAACCTCACGGTTCAAGTAAAGCTTGATACTACGATGAATGGTAAGTATTTGAGTGTTGGTCCTGGTGGTTCTTTGAATCGTATCGCTGGTAATGCTTTGATCAAGGAGTCTACTCAGAAGGCTTCGAATGTTTGCTTAGTGTTCACTCCTGCGTTGGAGGATAGTGCTGGTGATAAGCATTCTGAAGTGTGTGCTCCAATTATAGAAAGTGCTACGGGAGCTTCTGCGATAGGCAGTTCTTCTTCTGCAGCATCTGCAGGTTCTTCGGCTCCTGCTGATCCTAAGAACGTGAATGCGCATCCTGAGGACTTGATTGATTGATGGAGTGAATTGCTATGATTGTTGATTATCAGAAAGCGAGGTTGGTGGAAGAGTTTACTGTATTGCTTGACTCTGTGAAGGTTCTTCAGAGTGTCAAGTCTGAGCCGTGGGTTCAGGAGCTCTTGAAGTATTCTCGAATAGTCTGCACTGTGATTCTTGACTATTTGGGTAGCACTCTTCAATCTGAAGATATTGAAGTGTGGAGGAGTGTTCATATTGAGAAAGCGTTGCGCGATATTGATGCTTATATTCTTGCTCAACGAATGGTTGATATTCACGAAGAGATAGTGTTCATCAGGAAGATTCAGAACTCTCCCATCATTCCCGAAGAGTTATGGTTGCGGAAGTTGAAAGAATTGGTAGAATCACTCAGGAGAACAATAGTGAACAGGAACTTGCTGAAGAAGGTTGCGTGATTCTTTTTCTCGTCGGTGTCAAGTGGAAGATTAATAACTCTTCTGGTATTGTGTAAGTACAGAAATATGTAATAAGTATGAAACCAACAATAACATCGAAGGGAAATAATAACTGGATACGACAAACTTTGCGTTCTTCAGTAGGTTTATAAATCGGCGAAATCTTCTTTGTACCGTCTTGCCGCGGTCGCATAATCCGGTCATTGCACGAGCCTGGAAAGCTCGACCCGCAAGGGTATCTTGGTTCAAATCCGAGCCGCGGCGTTTTTCAATACTTGAACTGTTCTTACGCTCAACAATACTGTATCAAAATGCATTGTGCGAGAACTTCTACTTTCTCAAGCCTCTGGCGGGATGTGCGATATCCACCAACGTTGCGACGTTGAAAAAAAGAAGAAGAACAAAAGAATAAACAAAAAAGAAAGAAAAAAAAGAAAGCCTCCGGCGGGATGTGCGCCCGCGACCTCCACCTTTCTGTCGCTCCGGCTCCGAACGTTTCGGTGCGCGAAACATACCAAGGTGGCGCAATAGCTACTATGCTACGGAGGC
>CAYHWM010000077.1:0-3592 GCA_964359925.1 uncultured Methanosarcinales archaeon | reverse complement strand
CGATTGTTCTTCCTCGACTTAAAATTGTTGCCAGCGGAGAAGAAAAGAGATTATGTAAGCGGAGCAGGTCTTATCATCATCGCACTTCTCATACCTGCAGGAATCGTGTATCAAACACTGCCTGAATTTTCTGGAGCTATCGTTCGGGTTTCAGAGTGTTCAACGTTCAACGGTACTGGTAGAGATATCTGCACAGGTGTTGCAGTCTTCGAAGGAGAAAACGTCACGAGAGAAGAATGTCAAGCATTTCCAGAAATAGAGTCAGGATGCACACTTGCACTCGCACTCGCCACGCAAAACATTTCCTCCTGTACGAACAGCACAGAACCACTCCTCTGCAAAGCGTTCGCGACGAAGAACGCAACACTGTGCGACGTGACAAGCACTGATGTGAAAGAATACTGCTTAAAGAAAATATTGGGGAAGTGATGAAGAAGCGAGATGTGTGTGTTAGTATTGCCATTTTTGGTACGTGGAAAGCTTCGTCGACAAATATTTTCTCCCCGCCGCAACATTCTTCCCTTGTTATCAACGAGAGGCAAGGATACAATTCTAACTTTTCCTCAAACTGTGCACTGCGACCTCGGGGGGCAGTGATAACTACCTTCCGCCGAACGCAAAGCACAGACGAGGATTGACCGAAATTTTAGTGCTACCCCCGGAGTATCACGAAGAGACTAACCGACGAAATGAAGATAACTGAACAGTTTAGAAAGCCCACCACCCACTACCTACTCCCACCACCCACGCCCCACTTCCCATTCACTCTAACTGCACTACTTCTACTCCGTCGACGATTCCGCAAGACTACCAAAGACATAGTGACTGAAGCTATACGCACACATCAGTTCTTTGAACAAACAGTAGCGACCATTCTCGAACAAGAAAGAACAAAACACCTCGAAGAACGGTGCAAAGAGTATGAACGGAGAAACGTTGACGCTACGATTCCGACGTGCCGTCTGACTTGACGTTGAGAAGATACCTCATTTTCGCTCCTCGTTTTGTTGCCTCTTCTTCTGTTGATATGCGGTATACTACTGTGAGAAGATCGTATATTTGAAATATTCTCGGCAAGTGATCCATCGTTGCTATCTTGAGAGCTCTTTCTTCCGTTTCTCCATCGCGTAAACATTTCTTGTACAACGAGTGTTCTGCCATCTCAACTCCTTTCGCAGCTCTTAATTTTTCATCATGTACTGCTTTGAGAGTGTCCTCTGCAGTTTTTTTCTCGCCGAAAAGTTCTGTATCACGCGATTTCATTTCAGTGGTTCTTCTTTCTCGTTCAGCAATCCTTCCTTCTAAAGATGCCAGTTCTCTCACAAGAAATTTTCTCCGTTCTTCAGGATCGGTGATGGCATCAAGTTTTGCTTGTAAGTCAATTCTCAAACTCGTCATATACTCTGGAGACCGAACATACTCCAGATCTTCCTGAACAGAACGTAAAGACTCTTGGGAAGAGTGCAGTGCGTCGCTTGATTGCGCACAGCGTCTCAATGCATCAGCCAATCCACTCAAGGACTCGTTGTGCCCTTCTACGAATTCTCTGAAGTTTGTGACTAACTTTCCGGACTCTGACGGATGAGCCATTTCTTCAAGAATTCTGCTCCCTAAAGGAAGGTACAGTTCGATAACTTCTAAACGCTGACGATCGGCGATGAAATCTCTCAGCTCACTCATATGCTTATTGAAGCGCGTTCACTTTTTAAATGTTTCTTCAATATATAGTTTTTAAAATATATTTTAGTATAATTACATTTTATAAACTCAACTACGTTCTGTTGTTATATGAATACTCAACAACGAAACGAATTAGCGGAAAGACAAAAAACGTTCTTGAGAACAAACATTCCTCAACTGGAAATGGGAGCAATAGAGATTGATTGGTTTCTTGATGGTTTAGAAGACATAACGCGAATCATGACTGAGTCGGCAATCATACACACTGCCAATGTTGACGAATGGGCAACGTACTTGAGAAAACACTACCCACGCACCGCTGAGGAAACAATTCAACACGAATCGCAACACGCAAGAGTGATAAAACAATATGGAATTCCCGTAAAATATGGACTCATCATACTTGATGACTCTGAACTTCACCGAGCAATAAAAACTCCTCGCTGGATGATTCCCGCAGTCTACCAAGCGTTCGTTACAGATTACCCGAAAGATGTAGTACGACGAGAACAGTGGGATAGGAACAAGTTTCTGAGATATTTTCACGAAGTGAGCACTGCTCCTGAAAACCTGAGCGATATCGATGCAGCAATACGTCCTACTTCTTCGTCGTCTTCTCAGAAATAATCGCACTATTCCCCGACGGATCATCGATAATTATTTGTAGTGGTTCGTGACCCCACAACGCGTTTTGTAATCGTTTGATCGTGTTCTTTGCTTTCTTTCGCGTTTCGTCGTCTTCTTCAGCGTCGCGATAGTTTTCGACGACTTTTTTGAATCGTTCGAGCAATCCTTCGATGTTCGTCACGTACCCGTCGCTTGTTTCCCCGCTCTCAATACTTCCCAACCTTCCAAACTTGACAGTCGCGCCGGAAGACTTCACAACTCGAACTTTCAAATCGTCAGTTTTTTCGACGGTGAACGATAATTTTGCAGGGGGTCTTTTCTCGGCGCTTTCAACATCGCTCTTCTTGTACCCGCATGCTGAACATCGAATACTGAAAATAAATGTTTTTCCGAAGAAAGGAACGTCTTGTTCTATCTCTGTCATCGTCGCCTTTTTTTCTCGGCATACGGGACAGTCTTGGTCGTGGAGTACTGAAACGCTTTCGTCATCAGACTTGTTATCTGAACTCATACTCTTTATGAGTCTTTGAGTGCTTATAAAACTTTCTTCAGTGAGTTCGAGAAGAGAAAACTATATAATCTCCTGCTTTGTTGATTATCGTAATGGATAACAAACATGTTGGAGTATTATTGTTCGTTCTCTTCGTGTTCTCTTTCTGGACGTTTGTCACTCTCGACGGAGTTCCACTTGAGTATCCTGGAACGATCAAAGCTGCCGATCCTTTTTATCACGCGTTCGTTACTGAGCTTATCGCGAAAACGGGGCAGTGGGAGTATTATCCTTCGTTCGTCGCTCCTGGAGTTACTGAAGAGAACAGTTCAGGTACTGGTAGGGTTATTAATCAGCAACCTCCGTTGCCGTACTTCCACGCTGCAGGGATATCTCTACTTTCAGGAATTCCTCCATGGGCGAGCATTTATTTCTTGACTGCTCTCGCTCACGCATTTCTCATCATCTTTTTGTACCTTCTCTCGAGGGAAGTATTTCAGGATTCTTGGGTTGCTCTGGTATCGTCGGCACTCGTCGTTCTTCCGATGCCCGTAAAAGTTTGGATGTATGGTTTGTATATTGGTTTCTGGATTCAAGTCATTTCTTACTCTTTCGTCGTAGCGTTTGCTTGGTTGTTCGTCAGGTATTGGAAGCGTCAGGACTTGTTGAGCTTGGCAGGGATGGGGTTGTGTAACCTCGTCATTATGATTACTCACCCTCAAGAATTACTACTTTTATTCTTCCCGTCGCTCTTCGTAGCGTGGCTCGTCGTGAAGCAGTGGAATGAAAAAGTGT
>CAYHWM010000076.1:0-6223 GCA_964359925.1 uncultured Methanosarcinales archaeon | reverse complement strand
ACCATATTTATGTTGTATACATATTTCACAGGTTTATATAATTTTCGGTTGCGGGACTGTTCATCGTAAGAACTTTTTCTGTGAGTATATTTTTTCTCTTTTTTCGAGCACTCGTATGAATACTGTTGGAGGTTCTGGTTCTACATCGATGAGTGCTCGGTAGTTTCCGATGCGGTACTTGTAGTGGTCTCCTTCGTAGTGTTCGAGTGAGTCAAATGGTTGTTGGGACAATGTGCTGAGTGCATTCTTGAGCCTGTTCTGAATGTGCGCGTCTTGCTTCTTCAGAAATTTTACTGCTTGTGGGCTGAAGCGGACTTCGTAGTTAGAGATCATGGAGTGATACGTATTCCGTTCTTGGTTGTTCTCGTGATTTCTTGAGTTCTCTGCGTGCCCAAGGAGTGAGTTCTTGTTCTTGAGAGAGGAGTATTTTTTTTATGTTGAGAACTTCTTGTTTGATGTCGTCAATTCCTCGCTGGAGGATTTGGAGTTGTGCTTCTGCCATACTGATTTCGCGTCTTCAGGATATTTAAAGCTTTCTTATGGGTGGGAGTTTTATATCGTTCCTTTCGTCGCTATGAACTCTTCCATTTTCTTTTTGAGTACTGGTTCTGGTTGGTATCCTGTGATCCTGTTGATTTCTTGTCCTCCTCTGAAGAAGAGGAGTGCTGGTATTCCTCGAACGTTGTTTTGTTGCGCGAGTACTGCGTTGTCGTCGACGTTGAGTTGTGTCAGTTTCGCTTTCCCTTTAAAACCCTGTTCCAATTTTTCGTACACGGGCGCCATCAGTTTGCATGGTCCGCACCAGTTCGCGTAGTGTTTGACGAAGACGGGGATTCTGCTGTCTTTGACTTCTTTTTGGTAGTTTTCAGCGTTGAGTTCTATAACCATAGTGTGGTGTTCTCGTTCTTGTTTTTAAGGTTTGTGATGGTTGAGTGGTTGTTGGCGACGAGTGGGTGGTAGGTTGTGGTGCGTGGCGTGATAGTGGTTGTTGTATTGTTCTTTCTTGTCCGTTGTCTTCTCGTTCTTTTCTTTTGAGGATGAACGTTGAACTTTTGTCCATATCTATGAATT
Organism: uncultured Methanosarcinales archaeon; assembly: GCA_964359925.1. Taxonomy (GTDB): domain Archaea; phylum Nanobdellota; class Nanobdellia; order Woesearchaeales; family ARS49; genus JACQMS01. Next base: position 5,152 of record CAYHWM010000076.1, on the reverse strand, counting down.
CATCTACTGATTCTATGAGTTTTGCGCTCGTGCTCGACCCGAAGCTGATGCATTCTACTCTGCACCCGAGTGCTTGTTGTAAGTGTTCGACGAGTGGTATGTAGTCTCCGTCACCGGAAGCTATCACGATCGTGTCTACTTTGTGTGCTACTTGTACTGCGTCGATGGCGAGTCCTACGTCCCAGTCTCCTTTCTTGGCTCCTCCGCTGAACACTTGTAAGTCTTTCGCTTTCACTTCGAATCCTATGTTTCCGAGTGCTTCGAAGAATGCTTCTTTGTTGATTTCTTCTGTTCTGATGACGTACGTGAGTGCTCGTGTGAGAATCCTTCCATTCACTGCTCTTTTGAGGAGTGATTCATAGTTGACGTGTCCGTGGTGGTTGTATCGCGCGGTGTAGTATAAGTTTTGGTGGTCTACGAATACTGCTACTCGTTGTCCTTTTGATGGTTTTAGCATTGTGCACCTCTTATTTCACATATTCCTATTCGCATATTTTCATATTCTCACATTTCTCATATTCTACTCATTCACTTTGAAGTGTGCAACGTACCCGCACGTCGAGCACTGGTATCCTCCTGTGATGTCGTTGAGTGTTTTCTTTCCGCATTTTGGGCAGTATCGATTCATATTTTCACATTCCCATATTCGCACATTCTCATATTTTTGTTTTTATGCCGTGAGTGTTTTTCCTCGAACTCTTATTTTGTAAATGCTTTCGATGAAGTCCATTCCTGCGTATCCTGCGAGGAGTGCGAGCGGATAACTCGTCGATATCGTCAATGCCGCGAAGAGTCCTATGAGTCCGGAGCCGATGAGTGTGATGGCGAGTACTGCTGGTTTGAGTTGCCCTTTCTTTTTAGGAACGTACAATTTGAGGAGCCCCATAACGGAATGAGCTACTCCACCGGTGAATCCGAGTACTGCTGCAACGAGTAATGGTTCGATAACGATCACCTCTTTCTTCTCATTCTTTTCACATCCTCGAATATTAAAAGGTATCGGTGTGCCTACTCGTTCGCGAGTTCTTCGAGGAGTGATGTTACTGTTGGAATATCTGCCTTTCTGACGATTTTCGAGTATATCGTGTTTCCGAAAAGGTCTTCAGCAAAAGGAAGGTATTCTTCTGGTGGTTCGAATGTTCCTTTCATAATGACTTGAGTGTAGATGAGGATGGTGTTGATGGTGACATCGATAGGAATTCCATAGGGGCACTCTACATAGCTTATCTTGTGGGCGTTTACTCCACCGTTTGAGGGTGCATACTTGACGACTACTCCTTTCCCTTGTTGAGAAACTGTTCTTCCGAGCATAAGTAGTTGTGATGGTTCTACAATGTTGTTCTCGTCGAGAAACGTGAGGAGTGTTCGTGCTCCTTCAACTATCTTTGTTCTCGTGACGTGACGGTCTATTGTCTGGTCGTTCTGCCGGTCTTCTGACTCTTCTTGTTGAGCTTCCCCCATAGACTGGAGTGTGTTGGTGACATTTATAAATTTGGTCGTTTTCTTGCAGTTCTGGAGGGTGTATGCTTGAGTTACAGGTCGGGGGGTATTTTCGGAAGTATGAGCTCCGCAAATTGCTCGGTAGGGGTTCTGTTGGTGTCGTGTGGGAAGCTTTTGACCCGTTGCTCGAGCAGAGGGTAGCGTTGAAATTTCTCGATCCCGAGTCTGAGGAGCGTTTGAAAAAGAAAAAGTTTGAGTTGCGAGAATCTTTCCTTGGTGAGGCGAGAGCGTTAGGGAAATTGAGGCCGACGACGAATCTCGAACGTTCAGAAGCGGTGAGGGTTGCTCAGGTGTTTGATGCTGATGTTGATGAGAATTCTGGGTTGTTCTATATCGCTCAAGAGTTTGTTGATGGTGTGACGCTTGCTGACGTGTTGAAGACGAGATGGAATTCTTTGTCGAGGAGAAAGCAAGAATTGTTGATGAGGAATGTCGTAAAATCTGTCAGGTATGCTCACGATCGTGGTGTTCCTCATGGGGATATTAGTCTTTCAAATTTTCTTGTTGAGGACTCTTTGAATGCTCGCCTTGTAGATTTCGGGATGTCGTCGCTTGGTATTCCTTCGTCTATTTTGTACCTCGCTCCTGAATTGATTGGTGGTGGGAATCGTTCGTTTGAGTCTGATGCGTGGTCGTTGGGTGTCGTGTTGTATAGGATGACGTATGGGAAGTTTCCTTTTCGTTTAGAGAGGGCTTCTGCTGGCGATCACGATGCCGCGAAGTCTTCACTTGATGACGTAGTGAAAACCGCTGAAGAGTATGCTGAGTTGTGTAGAAAGGTTCGAGAAGATGGTCCTCACGGTGCGGGTCGTGGTTTGTTTCCGATGGTTCAGAATTGTCTTGGGCGGTTGCTTGAGAAAGATCCTTCGAAGCGGTGTTCCGTAAAAAAAGCGTTGTGGTACGCTCACGATGGTAACTCTCTAGCGTTGAAAAGTATCTGCGGGCTTTGTGCTACTGTTTCAATGATTGCTGTTGCGGCTCAGCTCGTTCTTCCTCCGAGGAGCGTTATCGTTTCTGTTCGTCCTACGGAGAGCGTTGTTGATAAGACTGATTTCTCCCCGCTCATAAATGGCGTTTCTTTCTTGAGGAGGTCGTGGTCGTATGATTTGAAGTGTTCTCCTAAGATTTGGGAGCGTTCTCCTGATGGGAAGTATGTGTTGTATTCTGATGAGCAGTCGTGGTATCTTTTTGATGTTGCAAGCGGTGGGAGTTTGGCTTTGCCTGTCAGTCCTTCGAGGAAGAATTCTTTTGTGATGGGGGAGAGTGGGGTAACACTTGTTGATATGAGTGACGAGGTTCGTTCCTTCTCGTACACGTCGCCATTTGAAGTTTTTAGTTATGAGAGAGCACAGTATGCGAATCCTTTGAGGGGTATGTCGCTGGAGCGATTGCGTTTCGCGAAGCAATTGTGCGCTATCAAGGAGGGGACTGTTCTTTGTTTGACAGCATACACTCTCGAAGGGTATCACAATCAAGCAGGGGCAACTATTCCGCTCGTGGAGAGTCGCAAGACTCTGGACGCGGTCGTTCCTGCTCCTCAAGGAGAAGGAGAGAGTGTGTACATCTGGTCAGGAGGGAAGCAGTACTTCTTTGAGAATGTATGGGGCAAGATGCACTCCGGAATGATTGGTAGCGAGAAAGAGTTTCCGAAAAGACTGGAAGACCTTCCCGTCTTGACTGTGACGTTGTTCTTGAAAAAGTTTTCTGATGAGTTGTATGGAGTGAAACAGGAAGGAGTTGATGGAGTGTATGATGGTGTTCGTGAGCGTTTCTTCCCGTTGCCTGAGTGTTCTCAAATTCTCTCAGCGTTTTTGCATAATAAGACGGTGTACGCTGTCGCTCTTCGTGAAGACAAAACTGGCGATGGTGTTGTTGACGTTCGCGATGGACAATTATTCAGGATAGAAAACGAGAAACTCATTCCCGTGATGCCTTCGAGGGGAGCGTTCTTGGTGGGGAGGGAAAGTAGATAGTGGAGGGTAGATGGTAGATAGTGGATAGTACTCTGGTCGTTAAAGGGGTTGTAGTCCACTTTTCTCGAAAAGTGAGCAAAATGACTCCGTCGAGGGATTTCACTGATGTTCAATCCCTCATAAGGAATGAGTATGAATAGTCGGGATTGTAGTCTAACTTGGTATAGTGTCGGAATTTGGTGTGTAGTGGCTGATTCGTAAATTCCAACGGATATAGCGAGATTATTTCATAACTATTCGTGTGCTCTCACTATAGGACTCGCGGTTCGGGGTCGCGCAATCGGAGTTCAAATCTTCGCAACCTCAATTGTAAAGAAATGGTCTCGTACTGTTTTTTTTTACTCTATCGGGAGTATCTTTTTTATTTCTTTGTTGTACTCTTCCAATTTCGCCAATGCGGTTCCGAACGCAGTTCCGCTTACTGCACCTGGTTCCGTCTTCGCAATTTCCTTTTGTGCCGCAACAATCGCTTTGAGTTCCTCGAGAAGTTCTGTCGCTTTTTCGAGAGGTTTTGTTGATATCTTTTTGAGTGCGTAGTCTGCGTTTATAAGAGCGTCCGTCCCATTTCGGACAAAACTACGGTACATTCCATCTGCTGGGCTATATTGCGAGAGTTTTCCGAACTGTTGTCGTGCGGTGGATAACAATGTTTTAATAGGGTCATTTATTGCCATAGTTACAACCTCTTTTGCTTTGTAAAACTTGTTCAAGTATTTATAGTTTTCTCTTCGCAATCCCATAACTTTATTATATCACTTCTTGTTCTCTCCCCGTTATGACTCTTACAAAATCGTTGTCGCTCGTCGTTCTCTCTCTTCTTTCTTCTTTTCCCGTTCTTTCCGCTCGTGGTTTTGTGACTGTGAGGTTTCCTGTTGGTGGTGTTCTCGTTACTGTTCTTGTAGCGTTGGTCGTTTTTCTTGCCGGTTTTGGTTTTTTCGTGTTGGTCGTTCCGAAGCGGGAGCGTAGAGCTACTGGTGACAAAACAGCTTCAGCAGTACAATAATGTTTAAAAACGAGTTCTTCTTCCTTTCAGGAGTAAGGGGGTTTTATATGGTTACAGGTAGGAAGTTCATTGTCGCACTCTTCGTGCTTTCATTGGTGTTCGTTCTTTCGTCGTGTTCTACTGCTCGTGAAGTGTTATGTCCTGATTCTGTTCCTTTGTCGTTTGGTTCTGGTGGTGTGTTGTTGGGTGGTTCGAATGGTTCTGTGAATGGTTCTCTCGTGAACTTTCCTACTGGTGCTTCTGTCGTGAATGTTTCTTCTCCGAATACTTCTTCAGTTGTGAATGATACTCCTGTTGTAGTTCTTAATAGTTCAGTCAATACTTCGGCAAACTTTTCAGCGAATACTTCTGTGGAGAATGTTTCTGCGAATGTTTCTGTTCCTGTTGCGTCTTCGAACGTTTCTAATGCTTCTTCGAACGCTTCTACTGGTGGTGTTGCCACGCCTCAGAAGTTTTTCTTCGTCGAGGGCGATGTTGTAAAGTTGAACGTGTCAGTGTCTGATCCTGATGGTGATTCTGTGAAATTGTTGTTTAGTTCTCCTTTGAATGCTTCCGGTTCATGGCAGTCGATTGACGGTGATGCTGGTAATTACTCGGTAACTATCACTGCTTCTGATGGTGCGTTGAACGTTTCGAAGACTGTGTTGTTGTTCGTCAAGGCGAGGAATAAGCCTCC
>CAYHWM010000075.1:0-6242 GCA_964359925.1 uncultured Methanosarcinales archaeon | reverse complement strand
AAACGATGGGGTGTGAAGAGTGTATTGTTCCTTCCGTATACGTTGTTTACTTCTTGGTTGTTGCGGAGAGCGTTATTGTCTTGCAGTAAGTTATTTCCTGTGAGCGACGCGATGGCTCGTATGCTCGTCATCAATGGTATTTCAGTAAAAAGGTTGAGTGTTATTCATAATCCTGTGATTGTTCCAAAGAGAGTACAAAAGAATGTTGTTAAGAACACCATTCTTTCTGCCGGGAGAATATCGAAAGATAAAGGCATCCAGTTCGTCATTCGTTCATTGCCGTTGATTCCAAAAATGAAACTTGTCATCGCGGGGAGAGGAGGGTTTGAGTCTGAGTTGCGAAAGATCGTCAATGAGTTGAACTTGAACCATCGTGTTGATTTTCTTGGATTCGTTAATGGGAAAACATTGAACAACATTGTTGCTCGTGCTGGTGTGAACGTGTTGCTCGGGACGGTGTATGAAGCATTACCACGATCCGTTCTGGAAGCGTCCGCGTTGGGAGTTCCGAGTGTCGTGTCGAGTGCTGGTGGGAGTGGCGAGGCTGTCGGTGATGGTGGTATCGTTGTTACTTCTCTCGACGAGGAGAGTATTGCGAATGCTATTCTGACAGTGTTAAAAAACAGAACTACGTACTCGAAACGTGCAAGACTTCACGTGAAGAAAGAATTCTCTTCGGATACGATTGGTAAGGAGTTAGCGAAAGAGTATAAGCTATTATTATAGTTATGAACTCCCTTGTCCCATCGCGTGTTCTGATTGTGTTTGCTTATTGAGTTCTGTGAGTTGTTTCATTCCGAGCCGGTCTCGGATGTCCCATTCTATGCTGTCTCTCATCGCGACGAACTGTTCTGGTGTGATCGTGAGTGTTCGTATGAATGCTTTGTACTCTCCCGGTATTCCTTTGTAGAATCCGTGTTCTTGTGTGAAATCTACTTTGTTGAAGTATATTCCTCCGTAGTGTGGGTCTACTACTGCTCAGTTGCGCGTCGTGGAGTGGTATGCCCATCCGAACTCGTCGGAGAATGGTCCGTTATTTTTTCTTGCTCTGTCCCAGATGGGGCATCCCGCGTATGGTTGGAAAACGGTGAGGTCGAACGTGAAGTATCCTGGTCCGAGTTTGTCTCTGAAAGCGGTTCCGACTTTGAGGAGCCAGTCTCTCGTGTCCATAACGTCTCTCGGAGTTTCGCTCGTGTGTCCGAGCATCGTGAGTGCTTTGAATGCCATTCCTTCTTCTAAGCAAAGCATTGCTGCTTGATAGTTGAGTTCTGGTGATGTTTTCTTGTGTAAGTGTTGGGAGAGTATTCTTGTTGATCCTGATTCTACTCCGGTGAGTATTTCTACGAATCCTGCAGCTTTCATTGCTGTGACGACTTCGGGGTTTTTGACGAAGAGGTCTGACTTGACGAATCCTCGGAATTGGTAGTTTCTCGTCGCTAATGCTTCGCACAGAGCGAGTGTTCTTGGTACGTTGAGGTTGAACTCGTCGTCGTAGAACATAAACGCGCTGATGCCGAATTGTTCGTTCATCGAGTCAAGTTCTTCAAGTATTCTTTGTGGCGAGTGTGCCCTGAGTATTCCTCCAGGCAGTTTTACTTGGTGATATTGTTGCGAGTCTCTACCGCAGCAGAATTCGCACATGTAGGGGCATCCTCGTTGGCTGATGAGTGACCCGCTTGGTTTTCCTCCGATGACGAATTTTGGTGATCCTTGAGGGTCGCGGAGGTAAGATGCAACATCGAAGAGTTGTCGTGCGGGGAGTGGGAGCGCGTCAAGATTGTTCGCTATTCCTCCGTTCACCCATTTCTCTTGAGAGTGTAATGCTGCTGAGAGGCTGTGTTCTTCTCCTTCTGCGATGGCGTCGAATTCTTCGAGTCGTTCGAAGTTTGGGTCTTCATCGTGTAATAATTTTTCTAATCGTTCTTGACCTTCTTCTGGTTTCGCTTGCCCTTCAAAAAGGAATCTTGTGATGAGTGTTCTTCTGAGTGCTGAAAACATAGACGCGTGGGAGCCTCCGATGATGACTTTTGTTTTTGGTGTTTGTTGTTTGAGTGCTTTAAGTATTCTGTATGCGTAGAAGAATTGTGGTGATGTTGCGGTGATGCCGACAGCATCGTAGTGCCCGCCAGTTACGGCGTCAACTGTTCGTTGCGCGTAGTCGTCAACGCTTGCTAAGTCGAGAAGGTCGACGTGGTGTCCTTGTTGTTGTGCTGTTGACGCGACTCCTGCTATTCCGAGGGGGAGGAATACTTTGTCGTCGATGAGAAATCCTGACGGTGGATTGACAAGGAGAACTCTTTTTCGTTCTGTAGCGACGGGATGTGCAGAAAGTGTTCTTTCTTCTAACGTGGCAGGCATAGTTTTGAGGAAATTTGGTTGTTATATAAAACTTTGCGATGACGTGGTGTCGTCTTTTTTTCTTGGAGTCATAGTTCCGTAACGTTTATTAACCGTTCAGAAACTCTCAAGGCATGGTTCGTAATTTTGGTTTTGTCGGCTTGAAGGATGAGAAGAAAGCTTCTGAACGTGCGAAGGTCGAGTTCGGTAAGATTTTTCGGGAAACTGATTATCTTCGAGGAGGAGAGCCGTACTACGCTCACATTTTGAGACTTATTAGTCCAAAGAAGGGTTCTCGATTGTTGGATCTTGGTATTGGTCGTGGTTTTTTCTTGAAGGAAGCGAGTTCTCTGAAGTTGAATTTACGATTGTTCGGTGTCGATTTTTGTGATGATGCTTTTAAAGCTGCGAAGAAGGAAGTTCCGAAGGCATCGTTGCGAGTTGCGGACATTCAAGAGTTACCTTTCAAGGATGAATCGTTTGATGTCGTGACGTGTTTGGGTGTGATAGAGCATCTCGTGAATCCTGCTCGTGGGGTGAGAGAGTCTGCGAAAGTGTTAAAGACTGGTGGTGTTGCAGTGTTTACGATTCCTAACGTGTGGCATATTCAGTACCGTTTTTGTTTGATGTACCCTAAGTTTTTCGTTGCGAGAGTGTTGAACGTTCTCAAGCTCAGAAAGAAGAAAGCAATGCTCGTATTCCAACCTATTGACAGGTTTTATACTGCTCAGGAAGGGAAGCGGTTGTTGGAGAAGAACGGTTTGCGCGTGAAGTATGCTGAAGCGTTGGTTTCTCGTCGTGAAGATTTTGCGGTTCACAAGAAATTCAGGAATGGTGTTATTCCTTCGTGGTTTTATGGTTGGAAGTCTAATTTTACGTTGTACGTGTGCGAGAAGAAGTAGAGTTTCTTTTTCACAACTCTTTTAAGCGTATTCACTCGTTCTCGTCATATGAACTTCACTGCTCATCCTCGTAAAGAGTTCAAGGTTCCTTTGAAGGTCGCACTCATCGCTTCGAGTATCGTGAATAGGGGCGGTGGTGAGAGGATGATTCTGTCGCACGCTCAAAAGTTTCACGCGAATATTTTTACTGGTTTTTATCTTCCCGAACAAACGTTTCCAGAGTTTAAGGATTTGAACGTGAGAGTGTTGGACGAGTCTCGTTCTTTCTCAAAGTTGAGAAGTTTGGTTCGTCGGTGGAAGTTGTCGAGGTTGAGGTTGAAAGGATTTGATGTTTACATCTATCATTTTACTCACGCTATTCCTGTAGCGTTGAATCATAAGAATAATGTTTGGTATTGTCACGCGCCTCCTCGTTTCTTGTATGACTTGTACAAGACTGAACTCAACCACGTTGCGTGGTATCAGCGTCAATTATTCAGACTGATTACTGCGCGTATGAGAACGCAAGACCAAAAAGCAGTCAAGCATATGGATATCATCGTCGCTAATTCTATTAACACGCAGGAAAGAATAAAGAAGTTCTACGGTCGTGATTCCGTTATCGTGTACCCTCCTGTTGACGTGAAAAAGTTCTTGTTCAAAAAGTTTGGAGATTTTTATCTTTCAGCAGGTCGTCTTGATAAAATAAAACGTGTGGACTTGATCGTAAAAGCGTTTCAAAAAATGCCCGATAAGAAGCTCGTCGTGGCGAGTGGCGGTCCTGAGCTTGAAAACATAAAAGTTCTCGCTCGTGGTTTCAAAAATATTACTGTTCTTGGTTGGACGTCTGACGAGAAGTTGCGAGAGTTGATGGGTTCTTGTCGTGCAACGTTGTACATGAGTGAGAATGAGGATTTTGGTATGACTCCTGTCGAGTCGATGGCGTGCGGTAAGCCGTGCATCGCTACTGATTTCGGGGGGATGAAAGAAACTATCGTTCATAAAAAGACTGGATTACTCATTCCGGGAACTGTTGATGATATCATCAACGCTGTTCAGTGGTTGACTCTCGAGCGTTGCAAAGCGATGAAGACTGCTTGTCAAAAACAAGCAAAGAAGTTCTCTGAAGAAGAGCACGTGAAAGGGATGAAGAGAATCTTGGAGAAGTTTAAGAGGAAGTCGTGAGTTGTCATTCCACAAGCTATAAAAGAGGGTCTTGAGTTCTGGAACGTGTATGAAAGTCTTGATTATCGGTATTGATGCGATGGATCCTGCTCTCGTGTTTCGTCTTGTTGGCGAGGGAAAGCTTCCAACGATTGCAGGACTTATCAAAAACGGAACTTCTGGGACGTTGAGTACTACTATTCCTCCGTACTCGATGGTTGCTTGGACTTCTTTTATGACTGGTAGGAATCCTGGTGGTCATGGTATTTTTAGTAATTTTAGGTTTAAGAATAATAGTTATGAGCAAGTTATTAATAACGCGAATCATATTACTGTTCCTTACTTTTGGGATTTTTTGGGTAAGTATGATAAGCGTTCTCTTATTTTTAGTGTTTTGAGCACGTACCCAGTCAAGCCATTGAATGGGTTGTGTATCGGTGGGTATTCTACTCCGAGTGATGATGTTGACTTCACGTATCCTAAGGAGTTGCGAGAAGAAATACAGTCAAAGTTCGATTACCGTCTCCATTATACGAACGTGAAGGAGTTTCACTCGAAGGGTCAGCATAAGGAAATGTTGGATATGTTTTATGATAGGATGGAGAGAAAAGTAAAGACGTTTTGTCATTATTTGAGGAAGGAACCTTGGGATTTTTGTGTGAGTTGTATTACGAAGGGAGATACTATCTCTCATTATTACTGGAAAGATATGCTGGAAGGTTCAGAGCATAAAAGCGTTGTCGAAGAATGGTATCAAACTGCTGACTCGTACGTGAAACGACTTATTGACGCTGCTGGTCCGAACGTGAACGTTATCTTGATGTCCGATCACGGATTTCACGCTCCACAGTGGAACGTGAACTTGAACAATTTTCTCGTCGAGAAAGGGTATTTGCGCGTGAGAAAAGAACCATTGCGTGCTCGAGTGCTTGGTAAGGTCGGGTTGACGAAAAAGAATGCGCGCGATCTTCTCATCCGCCTCGGTTTTGAAAAGTCTCTTGATAAAATTTCTGGAAAATTGAAAGATGTGCTTCCGGGTACGACGACGAGAAATATTGATTTTGCTAAAACAACTGCGTTCGTGAAAGAGATAGCTCCAGAGTATGGTTTGGTGTATGTGAACACGACGGGGCAGTTTCCTGGGGGAACGGTAACTCCAGAGCAGTATGTGTACGTTGTTGGAAAACTTGCTGAAGATTTGAAATCGTTGAAGCACAATGGAGAATTTGTTGTTGAAAGGATTTATCCTCGGGAAGAAGTGTATAGTGGTTCTCGCGTATCAGAAGCTCCTCACTTGCTCGTTAAGTTCAAAAGGAATTACTTGCCTTCAACGTTTGGTGAGTCGGTGTTCACTCCTGCAAAGCTCGCAACGCACTCCGGTTCTGGATTGTTTGTTGCTTCGGGAGAGAATGTTGCTCAAAAAAAGAACGTTTCCTACTCTATTCTGGACATAGCTCCCACTGTTCTTCACTTGTTCGGCATTCCTGTACCGAAATCGTTTGATGGTAAAGTTCTTCTCGACGTTTTGAAAGGAAAACCTGCAAGTCCTCCAACGTATCAAGACGACGTTCAGGAAAGCAGCAGTGTTCAAGAGGAAGTACAGAAAGATTTATCAATAGTTGACGAGTTAGAATTGTAATCAATGGAGGAACGCACTATGAATATTACTGTCTCTGATGAACTCGCAAAAAAACTGGATGCTCATGTGAAGAAAGAGAAAAAGTTTTCTTCCGTTCAAGAGTACGTTGCAGACTTGTTACGTCAAGTCGTTGAAAAGTTAGAGAAGAAATCCTCGACGACCAATCCTGCAGATTACTCGAAGGAAGAAGAAGAAAAAGTGGCGAAACGATTAAGAGATTT
>CAYHWM010000074.1:0-6296 GCA_964359925.1 uncultured Methanosarcinales archaeon | reverse complement strand
AGTAAGAAAATTTGAATACTATAAAACATTGGAGAAAGCACAAACAAGAAAAAAGTATAAAGACTTCATACACTATTGCTTCTCAGCATACAAAGAAGACGCAACTATTCTGGACTGGTTATAGTGAACTCTCTTCGAGTCTCGTTGCTTTTCTAAACAATCGAACACACTGCACGATTCGTTGAGCGTCCTATTCTGGAGAGTGCATCTTCAAATTGTCTTGATCTTTCGTCGTCGACTCTTCTTGATGCGGAGTAGTCTTGAGCAGTCTTGGAAAGTTCTCTAAAAAAAGTAGTCGTTCCAACACCTTCACTGTATACTGAAAATGCTGATGCGATAGTCAGAAAACTTGTCAACATCCTCGCAAAGTTCTCATCCCATACTGGTGGTTTTCCTTTTATTGCAGTATCAATAAATCGTGCTCCTCGAGAAACTTCTCGGAACAACGCGGAAACTCTCATAAAAATGTCTGCATCCTCTTCGGTGAACGTTTCTCCTTCTTTTTGGCGAAGTATTGCTTCTTGAGCGCGGTACATAGTCATACCTATGCTTGTCTGATACATTTGTGTTTCGAGATCGTCCATCGTTTTTTCCATTCAAAAGAAGATGCTTTGCACCTATAAAAAACTATCTCGCTTTCGCAACCTTCTTTTCAGGTTCGCGGAACCCCATAGTTACATGATTGAAAGCATCACGAATCTTTTTCTGCGTTTTGGCAGGGAATTGTTGAAGCCAATCACGACGCACGCGATTGTTATCCAAACCTAAAATAACTCGCAATAGTCGGTTATAATATAAAAATTCTTCAGGAGTGGACGCGTTCAATGCTTCATCAGCCAACTTGTCCAAAAACTCTGTAAAACAAACCACGATATCTCGAGACAATGGATAAATCCTGCACACTGCAGGAAGCAAAGCATCCTGAGTTTCATCATCAGAAGATAAAAATAAATCAATGAACGGTCGAGCAGCCTCTGAACTCATTGTTAGGTGTTGAATAACTATTTGAAGATCTTCGGGAGTCGCGTTTTTAATCACGGAACTCAACAAAACAGTTTTAACAGACACATCCCAACACAATGCAAGAGACTGAAGAATTGACGATCTCATACGAAGACGGAACGTTTCATCAATATCCTGTTTGAAAACAGTTCGCAAAAAAGAAAGTTCTTGAACGGTTTGATCGAATAAATTCTTGTTTTCTAGTAGCTGAATACAAAAATCCTCAAACGAATAAGTATGTGTACGTATCTGTCGTTGAAAGAACTTCATCTCGGTCTCAAAGAATTCAGTATTCTCAAAAAAGATGGTTAAGAAACCCAAAGAGTACGTACACGCATACTTTTCAGTCTGTATCTTGTTAGAAAATCCAAAAATAAAAGAATTTGGAAACTGAGACACTGCGTTCGGAAACGTTGGAGCAGTAATGTACCCAAGAAGAAGACTTCTCGCAGTATCTTCCGTACCAAAAAACCTAAGTAACAGTTGACATTGATCATCATAAAGCCCTCCACTGCTCACTATTTTCATGAATAACTCATTCTCCTCATCAGAAAACTTCAACGAAGCATCTATTTTCCAAACATATAAAAACATTCGTATTACGAAAAATGTAACTACTAACAACGAAAAATATATAAAGCATTGACTCTCCTGAAGATGACATGACTGAAACATCAGTATTCATCAAGACGCTCGGAGACTACCCCCTCATCAAAATACTTGACTTCTTGATATACTCCCGAGACCTTGATTACCCTATTACTGAGATAGCAGAAAATTCAGACGTCAACTTTCAAACGTTGAAAAAATTATGGCCAGAATTAGAAAAGAAAGAAATGGTCGTTATCACGAGAGTGCTCGCAGGTGCAACACTGTACAAGATTAACGAGAAGAACCCCATCGTGAAAAAATTAATAGAGTTTAACAATTTTCTCTGCTGGAAAGAAATCGACACAGAAAAAGAAATTCCTGCAACGTAGAACACAAAAGTACAAAAAGGTCGACCACCAAAACAAACACTCATCTGAGAAAATTCTCTACAATCCGAACGTATCCTGAAACTCTTGGAGTTCTCGTAATCGTTGGAGGAATGCACTGCCTTTATCAGTAATAATGAGATACTCATACCCTGAACGGTCAGTTCTCGAGACGAATTCTTTTCCGAGGAGTTCTTCGAGGTACGAGTGCATCTGCCCGTGAGAAAGATTTGCTTTGTACATTAAGTGCGTGGGCTTGAGCTTTCCTCGGTCTTGAAGTGATCTCAGCATGTCAGCAATGATTTCGAGCTTATTACGCTTTTTTGCCATGGTGGTGAACGATACCCCTCTTTGAATGACTACTCGAAACAAAACGAACAGAACTACCTACTGAAGAAGCCCCAAATCGTGCACGCCTCTCAATAAGTATTAACGTCCAAAGAAGAAGCAAGTACCCTATCAATTGCACAAGCTCTCCGAACACGTACAACACTTCAAACATGCCAGTAAACGTGAAAAACAACTGACTCACCGTTATGACAGTAAAACTCGCAGCGAGACACAACGTATTCCTATTATTCTTCTCAACACAATGCTTCCACAAATGCCTCGTAATAAGAGCGAGGAAGAGAAAGTTAGTGAGGAAGAACACATAGTATGAGAATTGCGTAAAGTACATTGCGACAAAGAGAAAATATGCGTACAGCAAGAGCGATACTCTGTCGGTACGGTTCTTGTAATAGACGAGAAAGAGGAGTGCGAGTCCAAGGAACGTGAGTGCTCGATACCCGAGGAATCCGAGGAAGAAAGGAATGTTTGACACGTTGATAACGTGATACGTGAACGCGATCGACTCGACTGTTTGTGTCTGGATAGTGGAATAGTACAACTCAAAATTAGTAAGGATTTTGAACAAGAACGAAAGCATCAATGAGAAAAAACCAATCGTGAACAACGCACTACGACCATCTCTCGCCGCGCGGTACAACCTGAAACTATACCACGTGATAAGAAACAAAGCAAGAATGCTCACGACGTCAATGCCGATGTCCTTACCGTAGAACCAGTGGGGGCTAAAAATGAGCTCGACCATTGACGAGTAGTCATCGTTGCCGTTTTAAAAGCTTGTGGTAGTCCCTTCAAGAACTACTCCTCACAGGACTTAATAAAGACCGACACCATCATTCACACATGAAAAATAACGGAGGTGATATGTCGCAAACTTTTCCTGCCCCGGAGCGAAAAGCTCCGAGAGGCAAGGTTTCTCCTTCTCACAATCCACATTCACTCGCACACGCTCTCGGAAAACACCAACCGAGAGACTCTCAATCAAAAAAACTCACGTTTATGACACCCGCGAACTAAAAAGCCCATCTTCAACTCACCCCTGAAGATGGCTTTTATTTTTATGAAACTCTACACTTCGGATTCTTTTCTCGTTTTCTCATACAATTTTTCCGTTTCCACCAACACTTTCGACATATTCTCCTGCGTGAGAGGTAATCGTTGCATTGTTCTCCCGTAATCTGCCTGCACTCGAAGATCGTACGCGTCAGTATAACAAGATTTTGCGTTCGCGTTCACTAAACCCAACGTGGTAAGTATTTTTTGTCTACTCACCGATGTTGACCCAAAATGTTTTTTCAATATACAATACACGACGTTTTCACAAGCTACAAACGTCCTATTTGCAGTCGTCAGAATATCCTTTTCCTCGAGATTTCTTCTTGCAGAGTCCAGCGCAGCCTTCGCTCGTTCCAAGTCTTTCAGAATGTCTTCAGAGATACCCTTCACGATGCAACACCTCCTCTTGAATAAGCGTTTTTACTACTTCTTGTAAGATAAGTATTCTTTTTCTTCCCGTACTATTTTTTGCGCGTTTCCAAATTTTTCCGAGTTGCGTTGATCCAAGAGATTTTTTCGCATCAGCTCTCCCCTGAATAAAAACGCCACTTTTTTCGGCAATAAGGAAAAGAGTTTTGTTAAGAATTTCTTCTGCAATAGCCAAACCAGTCTCAACATCACCGTCATCATAATTCTTCAACGACGCAGTCACTCGTTCCTGTAATACGACAGTGGTTGTCGTTTTCGAAAGTTGCGCGTAAAGTTCTCTTGCCAGTTCATAACCGTGAAATGTTACACCCTTCAATACTGCCCCCGTTACGAATGAGTCCGCACCCATCTTTATTTTTATAGTTGCGGCCGTTTCTTCGTGAAGATTGAACTGAAAACCAAACAATCCCTCGGCTATTTTTCTTGCGTTCTCTACAGCTTCAAGATCACTGTTCACTATCAAGAAGTCAATGTCGCTACTCTTTTTTGTCGTTCTCGCAAGGGTCGAACCAAACACGATAAGGAGCAATGTTGTTTCACGCACAAGAGCAGTAAACAGAAGAATTGCCGACAACCTATCCCTCTGAACAAGTTTCTTCCTTTCTTCATCAAAAAGTTGTTTCAAGAAAAATGTGGCAGGACTTTCCCTTCTCAAAGAGATCATTTTTGTTCTTCCCTTTCTTTCGACTCGCACAATGTTTTCTGCCTGTAACTCCGCAATACATTCCGCAGCCGATCCTTTACCCGTTCCCGCAAGATGAATAATCTCACTCTCGCTCCTCGCAATCTCAGGAGTACTAAAGAGCGTTTGAAGAATCTTTCTCTCCGTTATCGTTCCCATCATCACACGAAGAATGCGAATGCGAGTTTATAAAACTTTCCTTAAAATAGGGAGTATTCCCTAAAAATAGGGAAGTTCGCTAACGAGAACAGCCTCCCTCAATAGCGTCTTCAGAACTCACAGCGTTATTACAACGTTTTCACGATAAGAGCGCAGGCTTCTGCCTTTTCGAGAGCGTTCTTCGCAGTATCAATATACCAATACGCATTCTCAACATCTTCTCCCGCGGGCTCGTACAAGCGTAATGCTTCGCCAATAGTAGTGCTCGCCACTGCCAGAAGATTTTTCAATTCAGTGATTTTTTTTTGCGCGTTCGTTGTTCATCATCCTCCTTTTTTCATTTACCTTATCAGCATTTTCTCAAACACTTTCTTCTACCGTGACATCATCACTCTCGTCAAGAACGTCGCCGAGTGCTTGGTTGAGCGTCGAGTCATCTTCAGCAGTCACAGGTGTAGCTGTAACATTGCCCGTTCCAGATTGTCCACCAGTTGCTTGAGGCCTGCCAGAACAGCCAACAAGAATAAATGTGAACAGTGTAAGAATGACGAATATCGAACATAGTTGTTTAGCATTCATCGTTGACCTCCGAGCTTAGCAACAGTCTCATTACGCAGTTTCGCAACGAGAGGAGTTGCCCTCTTTACGTTCATCTGATCCTTGATCTTCTGAACAACTTTCATAGGAGCTTTCTCAACAATCTTACCCATCCTATCATCAAGCCTCTGAGACCTTCGCTCATTTATGTTCGTCTCAGTTTCTTGAATTCTTGCGATTTTCTGATCAACTCTCGTGATAAGAACGCTCTTCACTCGTTGAAGCGAAGCGTTCTTCTGCTCCGAAGACTGATTCTTGTAATGCTCCTTCACCGTTTCTCGAGCGCGTTCAGGAGTCAAACTACCATCCTTCAAAAGGGCAAGAATATTATTCGCAGTCACGTTCAAACTATCAAAATGCTTCGTGAGACGTTCAACATTATGCTCTTTACGCTCAGTCTTAATCTTCTCAATGAGCGGCTTGTTCAACTCAGTCTCCAATTCCGCCTTCACCTTACTGAGATTACTACGATCCTCAGAAGACAAGAAAGGCTTAGCAGTATCCCTAAACTCTTTGATTATTTCATTCGCGTCCTGCTTCAAATCAACAAACGATTTCACAGCGTCCTGAGCAGGAGCTCGAGGAGCGACCTTTATTTCTTCAACAAGAACATTACTTTGCTGAAGCAATGATTCGAGAGCAAGAGTATCATTACCCTTCGCAGTTATGACATCGATAACTCGCTGAGCTATCGCGTTATGAATACTCACACGCCTCTCGAGCTGCAACAATCTCATCTCAGCACCACGAGTAGAACCCATCACAGCAGTCTCGTTCCTCGTCACGTCATCAGTGAAACTTGTAGAGTTATCAGCAGCGAGGACGACAGCAGAGAACAAAAAGAACAACAGTGCGAGAAAAAAAAAACCGAACAGTTTCGAATTGAATGATTTCATAACAACACAACAATCACAGGAGTTATATAAACGTTTCTGCCAACCATCAGTAAAGAAAGAACAGTTCAAAAGAGAGAATTTACGTATCATTCCTGTTCTCTCCACGATACTGCAATAACTCACCATACAGTCGCTCATTGGCCGCGGCAA
>CAYHWM010000073.1:0-6314 GCA_964359925.1 uncultured Methanosarcinales archaeon | reverse complement strand
GTTGAAGACGTATCTTGAAGAGGCGAAAGATCCTAATCTTGTTCCGAAAAAAGTTGTGGAGAAAAAGGAAGAAGTAGCTCTTCCTTCGATGTTGTCGTGGCTGTTCTGGTTCTGGAAGACTGAAGAGGAGAAAAAGAAAGAGGTAAAGGGCGATGCGAAAGGTGCTGATGTTTTCGCTTCTAAAATGGTGTGGACGTTGTATAAGAACTTCAAGAAGGCTCATCGTATGATTACGTGGTGAGGAATTAAATGTACTCTTTTGTTATTCTTTCGAGAAAGGTAGAAAAGAGGTTACAAAGAATTATTTCTGAGCGTGATGATGTAGAGGGAAAACTCCGACGATTGAAAGAAAATCCGCGAGAAGAATTAGACGCCCACAAGTTGAAAGGAGACCTTGATGGAAAGTGGAGTTGTTGGCTTGGTGGTGATATTCGCCTTATCTACGAAATCGATGATGTTACAATGGTAATCGCGATCGTGACTGTTGGTTCTCACAAAGAATATGGTTAAATGTTTAATTTCCAGGGTTTTATTCCCTTTCTCTTTGCTTCATCATATTCTCGTATATCTTCAGCCATTTCAGGGTTTCGCAGTATTCCAACTTCTTCGAGGAGTAATTCATATTCTTTTTTTGATACGAGAACCATTTCTTGCTTCATATGTTCTTACTTTTTCTGAAATTCTTAAACCTTTGCTTTTTATTCGCAAACATTTTTTAACGGTGGAGTCTTTCTTCGTTCTTGATGGGCGCTGGTGGTGTTCGGGGGGGTGGGGAGTATGCTGGTGGTGTTCGTGAACGTATTGATGTTCTTGTTCAGAAGTGGACTACTAAGGGCAGTGTGAAGTATGATGTTCTCGTTCAGGAGAGTGCTGAACTTTCTGAGTCTGATGCTCTTTCTCTTGTACAAAGGTTGAGCGATTCGAGTGTTCGTATTCTTGATGGTGTGAAGGGTTCCACGGTTGTTGTTGAACCTGAGGAGTTCATATTTGATCCTGTGAGGGTGTACTTGAATGAGGCTTCGAGGGCTCGTTTGTTGACTCGGCAGGAAGAGGTAGATTTTGGTAGGGCGTTAGACTCGTACCGTTTTTCTCTTCGTTCGTTGTTGTTTCGGGAACCTCTCGTTGTTGGTAAAGTTTTGGAGTTGTATGATTCTATAGTTCGGGATTCTGTTTCGTATACGAAATCGTTGAAGTCTAAGAATGCGAGTGTTGATGGTAACTATTCTCGCGCTCCTGATGCTGGAGAGCTTGAAGCGTTTCCTCGAGTTGTTGAAGAGTTGAGGTCTTTCTATACTGAGTGGGTTGGTGTCGTTTCGAAATTGCGGTTAGTGAAAGAGAGGAAGACGCCTGTTCTCGCTCGAGAGCAAGAATTGTATGCTGAGTGTTCTCGTCACATGAGCAGGTTTCCTCCTTCTAATATGAGAGTATTATTGTTGTACTTGCGTGGTGTTGCGAATCAGGTTCGTAACGTTTGGTATTCTTTGTTGTCCGAGCGCGGAGTGTTGAAGTGTGATGGTGATGATCTTCACGTGTTGGGCAGTGGTGGTTCTACTCTTGTTTCGAAATGTTGGGAGGAGTATGGGAAAGAGTTCAAAGCTTCTCACGTGTTGGGATTGTTGAAATCTTTTCATGTTCCTTTGATCGCGTCTCGCGGGTCTCTCGAGTCTCTCGTGAGGAATTCTGAGCGTGCTGATAAGTATTTTTCTGATTTTGAGAGTACGAAGGCTCGTTTTGCTTCTCATAATCCTCGACTGGTAGTTTCCATAGCGAAGCATTTTCAGAATAGGGGGTTGTCTTTTATTGACTTGATTGGCGAGGGGAATATTGGGTTGATGAAGGGTGTTGACAAGTTTGATTATCGGAAAGGTAACAAGTTTTCTACGTACGCTACGTGGTGGATTCAGCAAACGATTAAGAGAGCAATCGTTGACAAGTCGAGACTGATAAGGATTCCTGAGCATGTTCATAATGAGAAACGAAGGATTAAGTATGCTGAGCGAGATTTTGTTTCTGAATTCGGAACTTACCCATCGTTGGAAGAATTGGCTGAGTGTACTGGTATTCCTGTTGAGGAAGTTGCTCTGTTGAAAGAGTTGAAAAATACTGCTGTTTCTCTTGATGTACCAGTTGTTGGTGATGATGATGCTGATACTCGGTATTCTTTCATTGCTGATACTCGTTCTCCTACTCCTTCTGAAAGTTCTGATGTTGGATTGTTGAAGGATGCTTTGAGGAGTGCTCTGGAACGGTTGAATCCGAAAGAGGCTGAAGTGTTACGGATGAGGTTCGGTCTTGATGGGTGTACTCCTATGACTCTTGATGAGACGAGACTCGTGTATGGTGTTACTCGTGAGCGTATTCGTCAAATACAGAAAAAAGCCATTAAGAAGTTGCAAATTCCTGAGCACGCTAAATCTTTGAAGCCTTTTGTTGATGGGTTGTCAAAAGAGTGATATCCATTCTCCTATTTTCACAATCCACCATCCACTCCTCATAATCCACTATCTACCATCCACGTCCTACCACCTACTTCCCACGGCACTTCTTCCCTAAGTTTTATATACCGTTCTCGTTCTCCTCGTTTGTTCTCTTCGGAGAATGAAAAAGTTGGAGGGTTTTCAATATGGATGAAGGTTTGCAGGGTGGAAATGTACATCAAGGAGTTCACCATGAAGGTCATACTTCTGGCGGGACTGTTCAGAGTTCTCAGCATCACTCGAGTGATGATACTGTTTCTTTCAAGATGAAAGCGACAACGTTATGGAAATCTGTCGCAGGGGTTCTCTTAGTCTTGCTCGTCGCGAGCGTGTTGACGAACGGTTTTAGTTTTGGTCCTACGGGCGCGGCTGTTGTTCCTACGGGGGGCGGTGGTGCTGTTGTTCCTTCGACTCCTGCCGGTCCAGTAACTTTTGATCTTGAGGGAGCTCCAGTTCTTGGTTCTCCTGATGCTCCAGTTACCGTGGTAGAATTCAGTGATTTTTCTTGTCCTTTCTGCGCTGCCGCGTCGGGCGATAATGCTCAATTGACTGCGTATATGAAGCAGAGAGATTCTTCTTGGGAGCCTATCGTTACGAATTTGATTAAGGACTATGTTGATACTGGTAAGGTGAAGCTCGTAGCAAAGTTTTCGTTCGGTCATAGTGGTGGTAAGCCTGCACAACTCGTCGCTTGGTGTTTGAACGAGCAAGATCCTGCACTGTACTGGAAGTTCCATCCTGAAGCGTTCGCAACATATGATTTGAACGCTCAAGATCAACCAGTAGAGGATGCTGTCGCAATGTCTGCTCTCGCGAAAAAGCTCGGCGCCGATATGACAAAGTTACAATCGTGCCTCGACTCTAAGAAGTTTGATAACCAATTCGATGCTGAAATAGCTGAGGGTCGAGATGCTGGAGTTCAAGGAACTCCTGCGTTCTTCGTGAATGGTATCGAACTCCCTGGAGGAGCTCAACCGTACTCCGTGATGAAAGCCGCAGTCGAGAGAGCGTTAGCGGCGTCGTAAAAATGTTGTAACAACGTCATTGATTTTTTGTTTTTCTTTCTTTTTTTCCCTCACAACTCAATAACGATCTTTCCTTTTTCGGGGTGCACGTACGCTTCCGATCCTTCTTTTATTCCTACGAAGTCAGCTATCGCTTTCGGTATTCTGACTGCGAGAGAATTTCCTGTTTTCGCGATGAGTGTCTTCTTTCCGAGTCCCCAGATGCCTTTTTGCTTCGCGATAGTTTCTATTTTTTTCATAACTTCTGAATCAGTGAAGACTTCTCCACACGATGAACATTTCTCTCCAGGGTATGTTCCAACGTCAACGCCAAAGAGGAGGTGTTTCTCCTGAACGGGTTTCAATGTTCCTTTATCGCATACGGGACATTTTTTCATCATATGCCATTCTTGGTTCGACAGTTCTTAATAGTTTTGTTTGCAAAATGTGCAAATCAGCAAATTCGTAAAAACCGTCCGTAACCTTTATAAACAGTAAGAGAGAGAAGAAGACCAAGAAAGAGGTGTTTCATCGTGAATTCCAAACTACATCGCAAGCTCACTCGCAAAGCTTCACTTGACTTGTCAGTCAACTCCATCGTCGTCATGGTCATCGCTTTCGTCGTTCTCGGACTCATTCTCTCATTCACGAGAGGGATATTCAGTTTCGGGCAAGGACAGTTGAACCAAATAGTTAATGTTGTGGATCTCGCTGAAAAGCCAACAAGTGAGAACCCTATCGTTCCGAGATCGATGAGTTTGGAAACGATTGCTGGACAGAAAGTTTCTATGGGCTTCTACAATACGGGAAGTACTGCAGTAACTGGCGTTGAGCTTGAGTTTGGCAAATGCATTGGGACTCCCGAGGATGGAACTGTTTTAGGCAATGGCATTAAGCCTTCTTTATCGATGATTTCTACTGGTTCTGTTGGCGCGAGTAAATCTGTAGGAATAACCGCACTTGTAGATAATAAGGGAAAACTTCCTAAGGGAGATTTTGTTTGTTCAATTCAGACGAAAGGTACGACACCAAATCCTGCAATTACTACTCAAGTTTCCGTCAAGGTAGGATAAAATAAGAGGTGAACTAACATGTCTAAAAAACGTAAGTTGTCTGGTACTGAAGAGTTTGCATTGATGCATTCCGTGTTTGACAAGTTTTTGTGGCTCGGGGTAGTGTTCGTCGGTTGGGGCTTGTGGAAGATTCTTGATGACCAGAGTCCTTTGTACTCGTTGCTCGTCGGCGTAGTAATTCTCGTCTTGTTCGCTTGGATTCTCGTGAGAGAGTTTGAAAGCTTTCGTTGAATGTAGATGGTGGATGGTAGATTGTGGGACGTGGTGAATGTGAGAGTGTCAACTATGAGATTGCGGAAGAAGGCGGCCATTGATTTATCTGTTAATTTCTTAGTGATGCTTGTCGTTTCTCTCGTCTTGTTCGGGATGTCGTTGTACTTCATTAACCAGTTTAGGAATGTTGGTGCGGGGTACGAGCAAGACTTGGACAGGTATGCTATTGACCAGTTGCGTCAGCTTTCTCGTGGTTCTTCGTTCGCGTTGTTTCCCGAGAGTGTTGAGATGCGTGTTGGAGAGTCTGAGAGTGTTGGCGTTGGGGTGACGAACACTGGTGATTCTGAGTTGACGGGAAAGTTACACGTTGATTTTGCGAGTGCGTATGATGCTAAAGGAGACCCTTTGAGTACGCTGACAAATGTTGTTGATGTTGCCGTTGCGAATTCTTGGGCTGTAACTCTTGGTAGTGAGACAACGTTGAAGACTGGAGCGTTTTCTTCGTTCCTCGTTCTCGCTGCTCCGAAAAATCCTTCGTGGGCTAATTCTGCTGGTTCTTACACGTTTGACGTGTGTTTTTTGAGGACGGATATTCTTCCTGCTGAGGGAAGAGTACCGGAAGTTAATTGTGGCAGTATATCCTCAGGTAAAAGTTGTTTAACTGTGACAACTACAAATTCTAAATGTTTATACCCTTCGAACACTATTAAGGGTTTGACTGTTGTTGTTTCTTAGATGTTGTTTTGCACATTATTCTTTTGTTTTTTCGTAGTTGAGCAGGTCGATGTTGGTGAATACTCGAACGCGTTGTTGTTCGTTGAAGTGTTTGTCGTGAGTCCATATTCCTTCTGTGTTGTGTGAGAGTGCTGCTGCGAGGAATGGGGTGTCGTCGGGGTCGCTGATGTCGTTTTTGCACTCATCGAGTACTGATTTGTATGTTTCACGTGGGAGTATGTTGACGTGTTCGAACACGAGTGCGATGAGTACGTCAAGTTCTTCTGGTGATAGTTTTGCTTTATGCAGGAGTTCTTGTTTGTGTCGTTCTATTTCGGAGAGTGTGAAGTCGGGAGTGGAAAACGTGAACGATTCGCTGAAGAGAAGCGTCCTTGTCGTGCCGTTCACGATGAGTGCCGCGATAATTCTTCCCGTGTCGATGATGAGGTTCATGCACCGATTCCGTGTCGTTTGGCGATGCCGTGTTTTATTTTATGACCTATTTCTTCAGCATCTTTCTCTGTCAGTTTACTTTTCGCTAAGAGTTTTTCCATGAGTTCGAGTTTCATCGCTTTTTCTCGCATCGCGTGGCGCGCTACTTCTGTCCATTTGACGTCTTTGTGCTTTTCCATCATCGCGTGCAAATCTTCGGGGAGTGCTAATGTTAGGTTTGTCATACGGTACCTCACATATAGTGTCGGCAGTTAGTAATTAATAATTTTATAGTGCAACTGCCAACGGATATGGTGCGTTTTAGTATTACTTACGTAGTGCCCGCACCATATTTATGTTGTATACATATTTCACAGGTTTATATAATTTTCGGTTGCGGG
>CAYHWM010000072.1:0-6378 GCA_964359925.1 uncultured Methanosarcinales archaeon | reverse complement strand
AGTGCGTTGATGAGTTGTTCGTGGGCGTGTTTGAATCGTGCTCCAACAATGTCAGGCTTTCCTTCCGTTGTCGTTCCTCGAACGCAATAATATTTTTGAGAGTTTGGCGGTTGGAATGTTGGATTGAAGAATTCTTTGCTTGGTCGTTTCAAAAAGAGTGTTGCTGTTGTTTGGAGTTTTTCTACTGCTTCTTTCCCGACGGCGGCTGCTGCGTTTCTCGTAGGGTCGACTGGGTCTACGATGATGAGTGGCCCGTCAGTTTTCGAAGTGTTCAAGTGTCTGAGTGCTTTCCCTTTGTGAGTTTTTTCGTGGTCGATGACTATTTTGTTCTCAGAGTCCCATGAAACGACTGCTTTCAGGAGTGGAACAAACCCTTTGTAATGAATGATGAGCACGTCGAGTACGTGACCTGAAAATCCGCTGATGTAACTTTCTGCTCCGTACACTCGTGCTGTTTTACAGAAGAGTTTTGCGAGTCGTACGTCTCCTCGTAGGTCTTTCGATTGTTTGTTAAAATTGTTGAGCGCCCATGATGTATGGAGCGGGCTTGAGTCGGTAACGTTTTCTGCTTCTGATGGTTTCGTAATGAAGAGTACGGGTACGAGTTCGTACAAGTATCCGTCTTTCTTGACTCGGTAGTAATCTCTGCTTCCGTGGACTCTTTCTGGATTCCAACGTTTCAAAACTGTCCCGAGAGTATCGCTGATGGTTTCTTCTTCTTGCTTCTGTTTTCTTGTTTCTTGTTTTTTGTTCTCTTTCTTGAATCGTACGAAGATGTCAACGTCATGAGCTCCTGCTATCCATACTCCTTTCGCGTAACTTCCTCCGAGTACTGCTGTAGCGTTCACTTTTTTCTTTTTGAGTTCTGAGTTCACGTCGTGGAGGAATGTTTTGACGAGTTTGAGTGATGTTTGTGGTGGTGTTACTGTTGTGAGGACGTTGGTGAGAACCTTTTGGAGTGGGGTCATTCTGTTCTTGTACGGTTCGGAACGTTTAAAAACCCATCCGTTTTCCATCTTCTATCACCAACCGTGCCTTCGAGCTTTGAAGGTGCAAGGGGAGCGTTGAGGTGAGAAAAACACGCTTCAAAAACTGTAGAATGCTTAGTAAAGCATGAGGAAACAACTATGGCAGATGAACAATCATTTTTGATACCGCAGGATGACTATTTGAAGTCTGGAATTCACATCGGAACGAAGTTCAAGAACGAGTATATGGCTCCGTTTATTTACAAGATGAGGCCTGATGGTCTTTCTGTTTTAAACTTGCAAGTCATTGATGAACGATTGAGACACTTGATTACTCTTTTTTCTTCGTACCAACCAGGAGATATTCTTCTTGTGTCTCGTAGGGAGAACAGTTGGAAAGCGGTGAAAACGTTTGGGAAAGCGACAGGAATCAGAGTATTCGCTGGTCGTTACCCTCCAGGTATTTTGACGAATCCTCAACTGAAAACGTTCATCGAAGCAAAATTGTTAATGGTTACTGACAGCTGGCCTGACAGGAACGCTGTGCAGGACGCTCTCACGATAGGTATTCCCGTCGTCGCACTCTGTGACACGAATAATACTGCGAACGATATCGACTTCGTCATGCCTTGCAACAACAAAGGTAAGAAGAGTTTAGGACTCTTGTTCTACCTCCTCGCGAAACACTACAACGAAAAGCGCGGAGTGAGTATGGAACTGAAGTTAGAAGATTTCACAGATGAGTGAACTTCGAACCCGCAGATTTCTCTAAAACAGTGAGAACCCCGTCTTTGCTCCAATGATTCCTGTTTGTGTTATTTCGTAGAGTGCTTCGCCGTTCGCGGGTAACGATCTGTGTTTTTTGAGTGTGCATTTTCTTTTGCCGTCGGGTAGTGTTTGGAGTTCGAGGAGGCATTTGCTTCCGTACTTGAGCATGTCTCCTCCTACCATGTGGACTCCTCCGTTGTCGAAGCTCGTGTATACTTGGTTCGTGATGAGGATGGGAATGTTTTTTTCTCGAGCTATTTTTGTCAACGCTACGATTTGTACTCCTAATTCTCTGTTGAATTCTCGTGCTTCCACTCCGCTACTTCTCTCTAATCGGTACAGCATCGATATGGTGTCGACGATGATGAGCCCAACATTCTTACTTGTCGCTAACGTTTTCACGTCATCGAACGCTTTGACCTGTTCGTCGAACGTTGTTGGCTTGACGAACAATACTTGCTCCAAAATTTCTTGGTGATTTTTCGCTATCTGACTGAGTCGAGTGATGGAGAATCCTCCTTCCGTGTCGACGTAAATAACTTTTTTCCCTTCGTTCACGCAAGAAATAACTGCGTGGAGTGCGAGGTTTGTCTTACCTGTTCCTGCGGGGCCATAAATAGTCGTTATGGCGTCTCTCTCAATCCCTCCTCCGAGGAGGTTGTCGACGACGGCACAACCAAAGGGCAGGCGGTCGTTTGTGAGTGTGGGAATTGCCGTCATTGTGATTGGTGGAGTTTCTTTGTTTGTTATAAATGTTAGTAGTGTGCTGAATGTGCTATTGTGAGAATGTGCGAATATGACTGTAGGTGTTCTCCGTTGTATACTGTAACAGTATCATATTCTCATATTTTCATATTCTGCATCTCGCATGAAACGTACAGTTTTATATACCTCTTCTTTCTTCTCGTAGGGTATGAGTATTATCGGTTTTAGTTTTTCGAAGATGTATGCTGAGCGTAAGACTGTTGGTGATGGTGAGATTAAGATTCAGCATTCTGCTTCTGTGACGAATGTTGAGTCTGTTGATATCGCTTTGCAGTCGTTGAAGCAGAAAGTGTTGCGTGTCACGTTTTCTTTTGGTTCGGTGTACCAGCCTGACCTCGCAGTGATAGAGTTTGCTGGTGAAGTGTTGTGGCTTGATGATCTTAAGAAGGTGGAGTCTCTTGCTGAGGAGTGGAAGAAGACCAAGGCTCTTCCTGAGGAGTTAATGAGTCAGATCATGTTTCAGATAGTTTCGAAGTGCAATATTCAAGCGTTGTTTTTGAGTCGTGACTTGAACCTTCCACCACCAATCCCTATCATGCCGAGGATGGAGCAATCTTCTCAACAGAAGAAGGGCAAGGAAGTAAAGAAGTAGTTTTCTTGAGTTCTTCTCTTATTGTTCGTATAGTGCGGGCTTTAAGTAATTGATACGAAAACGCACTATATCCGTTGGCAGTTACACATACCATATGAGTTACTAACTGCCGACACTGTAGTGCTCTTTTGAAACGCTATTCTGCACTCTCATAAATCTTTTATACTCTCAGCTCACTCCTCGTAGGGGTATGGTTCAAGATCCTAAGATAAAAGAAGATCCTAAGTTGAGTGTCACTGAAGCTATTCAGGATGATGTCAATAAGGGTATTGTTCGTGTAGATTCTGTTTTCTTGAAAGATATTGCCGCAAAACCTGGTGATATTGTAGAGCTTGAGGGTAAGAGGAAAACGGTGGCGATCGTTGATCGTTCGTACCCTGGTGATATAGGGTTGAGTATTATTCGTATGGATGGTTTGGTGAGGAGGAATTGTAAGGCTTCTATTGGCGAGCAGGTTTCTGTAAGGAAAGTAAGTATTAAAGAGGCGAAAAAGGTCGTTATCGCTCCTGCAAAGGAGGGGGTGTTCGTTCGCGTTCCTCCGCAGATGGTTCTTCAGGGTCTTCTTGGTAGGGCTGTCGTGAAGGGTGATATTATTTCTATTGGTGGTGCGAGGACGAGAAGGCCGAGCCCGTTGGGCGGTCCTTATGCTGAACTTGTTGGTATTATTGAGAGTTCTATGAATATCGGTTTTGGTTTTGGTGACTTGAAATTCATCGTTGTTGACGTGAACCCGAAGAGTGCGGTGATTATTACGAGTACTACTGAGCTCGTCGTCAATCCTGAATCTGTAGAAGTGAAAGATGAGGTCTCATTAGAAGTTTCGTACGAGGATGTTGGAGGGTTGGGTGAAGAGATTAAGAAGATCAGAGAAATGGTTGAGCTTCCGTTGAAGCATCCTGAAATTTTTGGACAGTTAGGTATTGAACCGCCGAAAGGAGTATTGTTACACGGTCCTCCCGGTACTGGGAAAACGCTCATCGCGAAAGCGGTAGCGAATGAGACGAATGCGAATTTTATTCTCATCAACGGTCCAGAAATCGTGTCGAAATTTTATGGGGAAAGCGAGGCAAATCTGAGAAAGAAGTTCGAGGAAGCAGAAAAGAATGCTCCGTCGATCATTTTCTTTGACGAGATTGACGCTATAGCTTCGAAACGTGAAGAATCGAGAGGCGAAGTCGAAAAAAGAATCGTCGCTCAGCTTTTATCATTGATGGACGGTTTGAAGTCGAGAGGGAGAGTTGTCGTCATAGCAGCAACGAACATTCCGAACCATATCGATATGGCGTTGCGAAGGCCTGGAAGGTTTGACAGAGAAATATCAATAAGTGCTCCGAATAAAGATGGTAGACTCAACATTCTTAAGATTCACACGAGGAATATGCCGTTGTACACGAAAGAGCACATCGTGAAAGAAACTGAAATGGAGCCCGAGTACAAGGAAGCTATTCTTGGATTGTTGCAATCGAATAATCTCAATGGAAAACAGTTTGAGAAAACGATCAGTAAGTATCTTGTTGACAATCCTGAGAAGAATGATCTTTTCAAAAAGGTAGAACTTCAAAAATTGAAAAAATATATTGAGAAAGCGAGTGAGGATCCGAAAATAGTGTCGTTGAAAGGGTTGGCAGAAGTAACTCACGGGTTCGTAGGTGCTGACCTCGCATCGCTCGCGAAAGAATCTGCAATGATCGTTCTCCGTCGAGTTCTTGAGAATATTAAAATAAAAGAAGATGAACCTTTGCCGAAAGAATTGCTCGAAAAATTAATAATTTCTCATGACGATTTTAAGGAGGCGTTGCGCGTCGTTCGTCCTTCAGCATTGCGCGAAGTATTGATTGAGTCTCCGAATGTGAAGTGGTCTCAAGTTGGTGGCTTGGATGATGTCAAGCAACGATTGCAGGAAGCTATTGAGTGGCCTTTGAAGCAGGCAGAGTCATTCACTCGTTTGGGTATCAAGCCACCTCGTGGAGTCCTTCTCTATGGTCCTCCGGGTGCTGGTAAAACTCTCTTGGCGAAAGCGATAGCGACGGAGTCTGAGGCGAACTTTATTTCGGTGAAGGGGCCTTCGTTATTGTCGATGTGGGTTGGAGAATCAGAGCGCGGAGTGAGAAAGATTTTCGAGAAAGCGCGTCAAGCTGCTCCGTCCATTATTTTCTTTGACGAGATTGACGCGTTGGCTCCTCGTCGTGGAGCGTCGAGTGATAATCACGTGATGGAACGAGTCGTGAACCAGTTATTGACGGAGATGGATGGTTTGAACGCGTTGCAAGATGTTGTCGTCATCGCAGCGACGAACCGTCCAGACATTCTCGACCCTGCACTCCTCAGACCGGGCAGGTTTGACCGTATCGTTCTCACTCCTGCTCCTGACGAGAAAGGACGCCTCGAAATTTTCAAGGTTCACACGAAGAAAATGCCGTTATCGAGTGACGTCGTTCTCGACGAGCTCGCGGTCAAAACTGACGGCTATGTCGGAGCGGACATCGAAGCAGTATGCAGAGAGGCAGCCATGGCCGCGTTGCGTGAAGATTTGAAGTCGAAAGAAGTCGGCAAGAAGCACTTCGACGCAGCACTCAAACTCGTGAGTGCTTCTGTCACTCCTGACGTCCAAAAATCTTACAAGGAAATGGAAGGCCAATTCACGGGAGCTTTAGCGAAACAAATGAAAGATGAAAAACCGAAATATTTTGGATGAGCGGAGGAGAGTATTATGAGTATGATTGGATTGGAATTGATCGATGAAGCTGGAAGGCGACGAGAAGTAAAGATCAACGCTTTAGAAAGAATGTTGAAGCTCGTTCCGACGCAGTGTTCTGTTCCATCTGACGGGACTCCTGTTGAAGTCGTGCGAAGTGTTGATGGTGATCGGAATGCTGGATTGTATCCTTGTTCTCTTTCTGTTTCAAGAGATAGTCCTTGTGCTGATTGTACTTATACCTTGAATCATGCAATATGGCCTTCTGTGAGAGCTCTTGCGACAGAACTTATAGACTATGTGCACGATCCACATCACCTCGCTCAAGTTATAGCTCGCAACGTTGCTCGATTAGATGCGAGCTCGTATGAACAACGTCGTATTCGTGAATTAACGAAAGCGTTCAGTAATGCGTGAAGATGAATTGATTTCGGGTACTGTGGAGAACAAGAGTGGGAGGGTGGTGAACAATGAGTATGATAGGTTTAGAAGCGATTGATATGGCGGGACGGGAAATGAATCAGCGGTGCAACGCTCTCGAAAGAATGTTAAAACTCGTACCAAAGCAGTGTGGTGATGTTGTTACGGAA
>CAYHWM010000071.1:0-6511 GCA_964359925.1 uncultured Methanosarcinales archaeon | reverse complement strand
AAAACAAAAACCCATTCATAGAGCTTAGAGCCCTCCTCTAAGCTAACCACGTACTATTTCGAGCATATTTTCGATGTGTATTTCCACATCTCACCACTACCGAGAAACCGGAGGATGGGCTGACTGGAAACAGTTCAGGTAGACTTCTCGTCGAAGGTCAAAGGAAAAGTTTAAATAAGAGACAACCCATTATTCCCGTATGGTCGCTGAAACGATATGCATAACAAAAGAAGAGTACTCCTCCTTGAAGAAGAAAGCAGAAGTGGACGAAGAACTCTTGCAAGACATAGCTATGGGCATCAAAGACATCCTCGCAGGAAGAGTAAAAGAAGTGTGAACATGCCCGTTCGTTTCTGTATCTCCTGTTTGTACAAGCCGAGATTCTCTCGTATACTGTCAATATCCTCCTGCTGTGCTTTCTTGTCAGTTATTGTTACGAGAAAAACTGTTTTGTACTCTTCATAAATAAGAAAAAGTAGCCGTTTTCCTTCAAACTTTTTCTCACGAAAAAACGCGTATCCTAACGGTCTTCCCGTATAAGGGGAGAGTTTCAACGACTGTTCAAAATCGCTCACTCGCTCCTGTTCGCGATTGTCCAACTTTCCGAACTTCTTATCGTACCAGTCAGAACGAAAAACGCGATACATAATGAGTAATGATGTGGAGTAGTTTTAATAAACCTTTTCTTTGTACGTACGTGAAACTTTCCATCGGAGACCATTTTCTTTTTCTCCTCGTCCAGTATTCTCAGAGTTTTATCGACGAGAGGTAAGGACGAAACTCTAACTTCGCCTCTGACTGTGTATTGCGGTCGCGGAGTGCTGTGATCACTGCCCCCGCCACACTCATTGCACAGACCGAAACTGAACCGAAATAGTTCCTTACCTCTGGAGACAATGAATAAGTAATAACGACGAAACGAAGACAACAGAAGGGGAAAAAAAGAGAAAAAGAAAAAAAAGAAAAATGGCAGGTGTATTCTTTTACAGCTTCTTCCCGACACTCTTCACTATCTTCTCAGCAGTTCCTTTCATTCCGAGACCGAAAGCGATACCGAAAGCGAGAGCCAAACCAAACATCACTCCTGAGAGGATGATGAGGAATGCGCCCGACGCGAGAGCAACGTTAATCCCGAGCTGACCAAGAACGACGAGAATCGTCAACACGTAAATAACGACTTTCGCACTATCACTAATAATGTGACTCTTGCTCGACTCGAGAGCGAGAACCTTCCAGTGAACGTACTCTGCAGCGATCGTACCAAAGAACGCGATAAGGATAGCTCCAATAGCTCGAGGAATCCACAATGCGATGATCGCCAAAAAGTCAGCAAGAGGAGCTATAGACGAACCCAACATTCCAGCAGCGGACGGCAAGAACAAGATGAACACGAACCACCTCGTCAACGTGCCAAACAAGTGAGCAAGCCTCAACTTACCAGCCATCTTACCAACATGCGTTTGGTGAACGACCCATTGATCAAGCTTGATCCTTTCGAGAACGTGCTCGAGGACATAACTCAAAGCCCAAGCCACAACATACCCGACGACCAACAGAACTATCGCTCCGATGATTCCCGGAATCGCGTTGAATGCTCCATACCATACAGTCAACAGGTTTGTGAGAAGCGCACTCCCCGTCGATTCTATAACTCCAGCCACGTTTATTCACCTCAAAAAAATATTTTTCTCTCGTGACACCAAACCATCAATCCCCTCTTGAACATCCCCCGACATCCATAGGGTATCGCGCGAGAAGAAAAGAAAATGAGAAAGAGAGAAACTAAAAAAAATGTTATTTAATGAAAATAAAAAAAATTAAAAAAAAGAAAAAAAAGCAGTTAGGTTTTAACTGCTCGCAACGCTGATGTCTGTCAAGGTTTTACCCTTCACGACAACTGAGGTTCCTGTTAAGGTTCCAGCAGCTTGGTGCGTTTTGTAGTCGTTCAAGACTCTTGTAGCCCTTCGCGTGTCAAGAGCAGTCATTCCAGCGACGAGTAATGCAACCTTACCATTCGATTGCTCGAATAGTTTTACTGTTGCTTCTCCTTCGACGAATCCTGCCTTGCAATCAGCACCACTCTTTAAGAGAGTTGCCGCGATACTGTTGACGCAAGGTCCACCAACAACGATGTAGTTGCCAGTTGGCGTTCCGTCAGTATCAAGTTGCGCGAATCCTACTGGAATCTTTACAACTTTGTCCGAGGACGATCCCGAAACAGACGATGACGCGATAGCATCCGTTGGAGCAAGGAAGAAGTTTACTTCTGCTTGACTTCCAGAGTACTTCAACGTTACTTTCGTTCTGCTGTTCGAATCTCCTGCTGTCTCAACAAAGGTTCCGTAAGGAGATACTCCTTGTTCAGGGTAGCTCGCTCCGTCGCCCTTGATGATCATATCACTCCAAGCTCTCAAACCAGATTCAAGAGCTTTGTATGTTGGAGCTCCCAAGAGGACATCATTACCAGTCGATCCTTCGAGTGCCGTAACGAGGAAGTTAAACCTACCATACTGATCAGGGTTTCCATCTTCGTTGTACGACGTTTCCTCAGTAAAGGATACATTCTGGGTATTGTTGTTTCCAGCTATTCCGAGACCGATCAAAGCGCCCTTCGCAGTGTAGAGCTGATTGCTCATACCACTTGATAGGCTGATTGTTCCGTCGGAAGTTGACGTTGGCGTTATAGCAAACGAGTACTGTTTTCCGTCGTACGTCATCGTACCAGCTGTTCCGTTATGGGACCAGATCGCGGTAGATGCAGCACTAACGTCAGTAACCGTTATCGTCTGAGTTGATGAAGTGTTACTAACTCCCGTCAATCTCAAGACTCTGCTCTTGTCCTTGTCATCATTCACGATGAAATAGTCGTTCTTTGCAATCGTGTCGCTGTTTCCCATCCAAAGCTTGTTCGATGAAGAAACTCCGTAGTATGTCGTGTTAGACAACGTCGCGTTCGTATCGTTCAATCGAAGGATGACCATGTTGATGTCACCAGTCGTTAATTTCGACTTCAACGTCAACTCAGTGTTCGAAGCGGTGAAAGAAGTATCTTCTCTCGTCGAGTCATCAAGTGCTGGACTGAAGCTGTGGAACAACCATTTGAAAGTTCCAAAGACTGGATCCTTCAATGATTCTCCGACCTTCAAACCTTTCACTTGAGGCGCGAAGCTGTTAGGCGTTGTGGTAATCGATATTTGGGACACTTTACCACTTGCTGTAGTAAACGTAATCGCAGTTCCGTCAACAACAGTGTTAGATGTTCCCTTTGTTACCGCATTACCATCTTCGATGACTACTTTTTCTGAGCCTACGAACATTCTTACTGATCCAGTCTTTGCGTCTGGGTCCGTCATAATGTCCTTGATGTAAACTCGTACTTGAGGAGTTCCGAGAGTGTACGTGCTACCCTTCGCTACCGATAAGGTTTCACCGTTCACTCTGATAGCCGCTGCTCCTTCTGTTGTCGCTGCGAGGTTCGAGTTTGTACTCGTCACTTCGAGCTTGTTTGCTCCAACAGTTGCAGGAACTCCCTTGTCTACCGTCAAGTCAGTACCTGACTCGTACAAGGTGAGCTTCGTTGCTGAAAGTTCTGAAGTTGTTCCAACAGTGTACGTCTTACCGAACAATGATATGTCTTTGTTCGCGAGTACTGTTAAGTTCACAGTTGTTGGGAACTTGATTACTGTTGCGTATGCTCCTCCGCCGTTCCAGTTGTAGAACAATACTGGTTCCTTCAAGTCAAGCACTGATTTCCCGAAAGAAACATTGCTTGCTCCAGGAGCGTTGACTTCAAAACGTATGTCATAACTGACTCCATCAGTTCCAGTAACCGACTTTGTTGCAAGTAAGGTTGGAAGTTCTGTCTTCGTCAGTGTCGACTTAGAATTATTCAATAAACCGCCGTAGCGGAGCTTTGTGCTTGACGTTGCAAATTTCGCACCAGTGTCAACAGTCACGCTCGATGATCCTCCAGCAATTGGTGTGGAGATTACGTTTGCTGCTTGCAATGAAGTAGCGATGTCAATAGCTCCTACGACATCATCAACTTTAGCACTGCTTCCCAGCACGATGGTTGCATCGTATGTACCAGCTGAAACAAATGGCGCTGGATATGTTTTCAAGTCTGCTGCAGCCATAGCTCCAAACATGGTAGCTCCGACCATAGTGAGACCCGTACCGAGTGCCACCATCTTTCTTATCGCACTTTTTACTCTCATTTTTCAAACACCTCCGTGTTTGTTCTTGTTTTTTGTGTCTTCACGCCCTTGCTGAGCGATTCAACGATTCTTGCACCTTTTTTTGAACTCCAGCATACAACGCTGGCTCAACATCCTATTCTTGCCAGTTTCTTTATAAAGTTTTCGTACTACTGACGAGAATCCTTTACTACTGAAGGGAACAACGTCAGATTCAAAGAAAAAACGATAAATCAACTATGTACCACTAAAAAGTGGCTCTTTCCGAACAGTTGTGAATGGCAAATCTACAAGTCTAACACTCACAAAACCATCCTCGAATTCTCATCAACAAAGAAAAAACCAGCATCATCAAACACGCACTCTCCAACAACAGCAACACCACCACGAGCACGCTCAATAGACTCAACAAGCAAAGGAGCAGGAACAGGCAAGTGAACATACGCGTTCACACCACAACGCGCGGCCTGACGCGCATACACCCGACTCGGAGAAACGACAACAACAGGAACACCAAACTGCTCCCTTATCATTTGAGCATACCCCAAAATAGCAGACGCTTTCGAAGAATGAGCAATACCGAGAAGAACAACATCAGGAACACCCCCAGAACACTTCGACAAATCATCAAACGCCTCACCAACACTCGGAACATCAACAACCCTATACGAGTACACGTCAAGAGCGAGAGAAAGAAGTTTACGAATATCAGAACTACCATTCACCAAATGAACAACAGTACGACACTCCAAATCCTGATTAACAACATCCAAACCCATACCCCTCACAGCAATAACAAGAAGTTCATAAACATTCCGACACAAAAACAGATATGAGAAGATATGCGAGAATATGAGAATATACAAATGTGAGAATATGAAAATACGAAAGAAAATCTTCCGCCACGACCGGAAACGTTTCGGAACCATGCCCTAAAACTCCTTGTTCTTTCGGAAATGTCGAAAGCGTTCCGAACCGAAAACCTTCCGGAAAAGAACGAGAAAGACACTTAAAGAATAGAACTCATAAAAAAAAGTGCTGGGACAGAACCCCAGCAAAATGCCAGCGATGGTGGATCTGGTTACCACCGATAGCCTGAAACGCTATTACCCGTAAGGGTATCAGGGTTCAAATACTTTTCGGTTGTGGCGGTGCACTTCCTAAGATTTGAAAGTCCCTGCGCTGGCGTTTTTACTTTCAAAGAGAGCAAAGCAAGAGTATTACTATTCTGTCGTCAGTACGGGGATACGCAGTTCGGAAACTGCTCCATCCCTGCGCTGGCGTTTTTACTTTCAAAGAGAGCAAGGCAAAAATAGTCATAGTTTGTCGACAGTACACTATCAGTTCAATAACTGCGGACGGCAGGAATCGAACCTGCGTAGCACTAAGCAACCGAGCCTAAATCGGTTCCGTTTGACCGCTCCGGCACGTCCGCGAATGGTAATGAGCGGAGGTAAGAAGTCAGAAGACTTCTGCACGTCCGCGAAAACATACTATAGATAGTATTCTACTTTTGAACTATATTATATAGCTATTGGTTGGGAAGTTGTCAGTTCACGATTTTTTGGTCGAACGTGGAAAGCTCCTTCAAAATCCTCGACGAGCATCAATGAGCACTACGTCCCCGTAAGGGACAACCCCCCGTAACGTGCCAGCGTCGAGACATAGGGGATTTTGACCTTATGGTGCTTTCCACGTACTTTTGGTCGAAACATTTATGAACAACGGTGCACTCCCATCGTTATCGAGGGTTGAACACTATGGTGAAAAAGGCGACAGCAGTAAAAGAATCATCATCACGACCGAAAAGCATCGGAACATTCCGAGGAGTAGACCACTATGACAACGGATCACCAGTGTGGTCATGGACGTGCAATCCAAGAGTGCTCGCGAGAATTTTCGAGGAACTGAAATGCCCACTGCCACACTTCGCAGATCGAGACCCTGTAGAGTATATCGACGTTAACGCTCACGCACTCTCCCGAATAGTCCACTCCGTGATCGCACCAGTTACGACAACATTCGGAAGACCAAGTTATGGCTCGCTTTCAGATATGCTCGGAACAGCACTCAACGCTCACTGGAACGTAGGAGAATACGATGTCGACTTCACGTGTGTGTTCGCGAGAAAAAAAAATTCTGGAGACGGTCAACGTGTAGCAAACCTGCAGAATATCATAGAAGGAAAAGATGTCAACGGAGCATTCCTCTCCGTCGGAAAAATAACCTCGAGAACACAATACCCATTCCTCAAAACGATAACATCAGAACCTAATACTCTTTACTCACTCCTCGCAGGAATCAATCGAATAGCT
>CAYHWM010000070.1:0-6667 GCA_964359925.1 uncultured Methanosarcinales archaeon | reverse complement strand
CGTCTCCATCGTTCAGAAAGACACGCTCTACCTTTCAGGAATCTCTGCACAAACATTTATGAAAACAGTAGGGTTCAG
Organism: uncultured Methanosarcinales archaeon; assembly: GCA_964359925.1. Taxonomy (GTDB): domain Archaea; phylum Nanobdellota; class Nanobdellia; order Woesearchaeales; family ARS49; genus JACQMS01. The sequence continues at coordinate 6,589 of CAYHWM010000070.1, read as the reverse complement.
TATGAAAGAAAAAATTACGAGAGCAACAACACTCGTCGAGAAAACGCAAGGAAGCATCGTCGCAGACACCATACAATTTTCGTACAAGACACTCTCAAACATCAGAAAAGTTCCAATGACATCCATTAGCCACCACTACTACAAATACGAACAAGAAATCTATACTCCAACAGTTGGAACAGTACTCGCACTCAAACAACAATTCTCCACACAATCACAAGAAACAATACTCCTCGACAAGCTCACTACGGGGGATCTCGCGTACATTGAAGTAATAGGAATTGAGAGCGCCAACGAACCAATCGTGTACGACTTCAGCGTCCCAGAACACAAAAACTTCGTCGCCGAAGGAATGATCATACATAACACAGCTTTCACAGACAACCTCCTCGCAGCCGCAGGACTCATGTCAGAAGTATCAGCAGGAAGCTTAGACAAAGGAATGGCGACATGGCAACACTCAGACGAACAAGAAAGACTCATGACGGTAGACTCCGCAAACGTCTCCATGGTCCACGACTACGAAGGAAAAGAATTCTTGATCAACCTCATAGACACCCCAGGACACATAGACTTCGGAGGAAACGTCACAAGAGCAATGAGAGCGATAGACGGAACCATAGTCCTCGTCTGCGCATCAGAAGGAATCATGCCACAAACAGAAACAGTCGTCAAGCAAGCACTCCGCGAAAGAGTCAAACCAGTACTCTTCATCAACAAGGTCGATAGGCTCATCAACGAACTCAAATTCACACCAGAAAAAATGCAACAACGATTCGTAGAAATTGTGATGGAATTCAACAAGCTCATAGAAAACATCGCAGAAGGAGAATTCAAACAAAAATGGAAAGTCAACATCGCAGACGGAAGCGTCGCGTTCGGAGCGGCGAGAGAAAACTGGGCGTTGTCAGTACCATACATGAAAAAAAAAGGAGTCAGCTTCAAACAATTACTCGAAATGTACTCACAAGACCTCACAGAAAAAGAACGACAAGACTGGATATGGAAACACTGCCCACTCAACGAAGTAGCACTCGACATGGTCATCACACACCTACCAAACCCACTCGAAGCACAAGTATACAGAATACCAAAAATCTGGAGCGGAGACCCAGAAAGCGAACTCGGTAAAGACCTCATGACATGCAACAGACAAGGAAAACTCGCATTCGTAGTCACAAGAATACTCATGGACGCAAAATCAGGTAGGGAAATAACAGCAGGAAGACTCTACTCAGGAACGATACGAGAAGGAGAAACAGTCTACTTAAACATGGCAAAACAACACCAACGAGTAGGACAAGTACTCATGTACCAAGGAATCAAGCCAGAAATCATAGGAGAAGTACCAGCAGGTAACGTACTCGCACTCGCAGGAATATCCGCAACAGCAGGAGAAACAATCACGACAGAACCAGAACAACCATTCGAAGAACTCAAACACATCTTCGAACCAGTCATCAGCAAATCAATAGAACCATCAAACCCTCAAGACCTCAGCAAACTCGTCGAAGTCCTACGAAAAGTAGCAAAAGAAGACCCATCAATAAAGATAGAAATCAACCAAGAAACAGGAGAAAACTTGATGCACGGAATGGGAGAACTACACCTCGAAATCATCGAAGGAAGAATCAGAAGCGAAAAAGGAGTAGAAATAAAAATGAGCCCACCAATAGTCGTATACCGAGAAGCAATCACGAAAGAATCACCAACCATCGAAGGAAAAAGCCCAAACAAGCACAACAAACTATACTTCAAAGTAGAACCAATAAAAGACGATTTGCTCGCAGAGATCAAGTCGGGAAATATTCCTGAAGGCAGAACAAAGAAAAAAGACTTCAACGTACGAGACATCCTCGTCAAATGCGGAATGGACAACAAAGAAGCACTCGGACTCAAAGCAGTACACAACGGAAACTTATTCTTTGATTTCACCAAAGGAATAGTACAAATCGGAGAAATCATGGAACTGTTATTGGACATGTTCGAAGACGTGATGGACAAAGGACCACTCGCGCGCGAGCCATGCATCAGAGTCAAAGTCATTTTGGAAGATGCGAAATTGCACGAAGACGCAATACACAGAGGACCAGCACAAACATACCCAGCAGTAAGAGACGGAATCAAAGGAGCAATGATGCAAGCAGGACCAGTCATCTACGAACCACTCCAAGTACACCTCATAGAAGCACCAATAGACTACATGGGAGAAGTCAGCAAACTCGTCAACAACAAAAGAGGACAACTCTTAGACATGAAACAAGAAGGAACACAAATGACTATCACGGCAAAAATGCCAGTAGCAGAAATGATAGGGTGGAGCTCAGACCTACGAAGCGCGACAGGAGGAAGAGGACACAGCTCACTCAAAGACCAAACATTCGAAAAAGTACCAGCAGAAATACAAGGAAAAATACTCACACAGCTACGCACCCGAAAGGGCTTAACGGCAGGACAGATAGGAGCGTAGATAGTTTCCCTACGAGAAGCAATGTGCGAATATGAAAGTATGAGAATCTGCACAGTTCGTATTTGAAAATTTACATTCGTTCTGATCACAACCCTTCGCGACCGCAAAGCACAGAACAAACCAGAACCGAAAAGAGTTCACGACTCTCCCCCTGACGAAGTAATAGTGAATCTTGTTAATAATTGAACATTTGCGAGCTCCACTAGTATGGCAAATCGCTAAAAGAATGTTCTAAAATAAGTGCGATTTGCAGTAACAACCAGCTCATCAATAACTCAACTAAAACTACAAAAAACTCCAGTTTCTTCCATAGACATAACCCTCGACGAGCATTCAAAAAACGAAACACATATAAACACTTCAGCAGTACATTAAAGTACATGACGAAACACATCAATCTCACACTATCAGATCAACTCTATGAAGCACTCCAACAACGAAGCACCACGACAGGATACCTCACCATACAAGAACTCATCAACGACTGCATACGAAAACAATTATTCACACCAACAAACACCACCAACACGACAACACAAACAAACACTACAACAACAAAGAACAACAAAAACAAAGGAGGAAGACCACCAAAAACAGAATTCGAAGACTACTTCTCAACACCAACACGAGAGACGCGAAAGATAGAGAGAAGGATGAAAGGGTAGCTTCTTCTTCAACAAACTTTCTTTCTCTGTTTCGTCATTTTCTTCACGAAAGTCATCGGAATAATCTGGCTTCCAACGATTGAGAGAATTGCGATTATGATACGATGGTTCTTCAGACGCGTTCTTAAGAGCCAACGAGCAAGTAAGTGTTTTCTCTTCTTACTCTCACCGATACTGTGAGGAATGGAGAGGATAAAAAAACTTCCTAGACCAAAGAGGAGAGCAATATCTGCGAAGTTTGTAGCATACAATTGTTGAGGAGTTCTTATTGCTATAAAGTCGATCACTTCTCCACGAATCCACAATTCGAGTGTATGACTCGAGACTGCTCCAGCTGCAAGCCCGAGAAACACCATCGCAAGAATGTCGTGCTTTTTTAGTTCTTCAGCTTCGTGCTTCAGAATTATTACGAGAAGAAGAAGTATTCCTATAATGATAACTCCTCCCTCCGAAAACGCAATGGTAGAAAGTAGTCCATGATTGTAATATGGTTGAATGCTGAGATAGTTATTGATGTAAAACGATGCGGTTTTCGAGAAGAATTTTGTTATCTGATCAATGATGACTACGAGGGTTGCGACTGTTACAAAAAGAATTGCAGTGTTCGTTTTTTTCATTGTTGGAGAGCGAAGTAGTACGGTCTCCCGTCAGGGGAGTCATACACCAAGCTTTTGAATGATACATACATAGTATTATCGTTGGATGTCCACACGTTCATTTCCATCAACGAACTCAACGGGAATATGGGAGAAAATCCCGTACTCGCAGTTTTGTTGAGGAACGTTGCAGTCGTTTCGTGATACAATTTGTAAGGATATCCTGTTCTTTCCGCGTGCTTGTCAATCTTCACATCAGAACCGGTGGAGTACTTGATGACTGCGTTCGGTCGAACAAGGTATCCAGTACCTGACTCGTAATACTCTGCAGTTACAGAAACATTCTTTTCAGAACCAGTCACTCCCTTAACACTCGAAAAGTCCCCCACACACGAAGAATACTCCTTCGCAAGTGCTCGTTCTTGATCACGTTTTGCGCCGTCGAGCGAACGTTGAAACACCTTTCCAGAAGCGTAGAGAATACTGATGTTGTACGTCGAGTCGTATGTCTGCGAAGCTGTCGCACTTCCACTACGCGCAATAGTATCTTCCAATACTTTCACCGAACTCACCGCACAAGAATAACTCGTACTCGACGCAGGGTCAGAGACTACTGAAAATACATCGGTGGAGTTCTGTAAATATTCATACGTACCAAAAAGAACCAACAGTAACACTATTCCCAAAATCATATATGTACTCACCTGTGCCTTCCGTCTCCCAAAGAGTAAGAATGCTGGGAGAAGGAGCGGAACGGAAGCGAGAGCTAGAGGAAACGTCAATGGTTCCCCCGGCTTGTGAACCATCGTCATTTTATCATTCTCTTCACGCGCAATCAACGTTCCATTCTCGTACTGCAAAAAATACCTCTCGTTGTCGTACATAGTGAAATTTTGAGGTTCCGAAAATTCAACAAACGAAGACTTGAACGACCACTCAGTAGTCTTTCTCAACTGCAACGAAGATGACGCAATAATATCTCCTGAGAAGATTTCATCAGAAGACACCACAAACTCTTTCCACCCGTGAAGAAAACTATACAAGTACGTTCCCGAAAGGTTGGCAATAAAAGGATCATTACCAGTTCTCAACCTTGTCAGATTCATACCTGCGTCGAGAACGCTCATCATTCTCAAAGAAGGTCTGAAAACAGAACACTGCGAAGTACACGGAACGTTCTCCTTATCTTTATCCTCAAGAACGCAAAACAAGTCAGGAGTTTCCACATTCAATGACACTATCGTAGACTCATAATCAGGAAACGAAGGAATACTAAACGAGTACGACGATCCTTGACTCATCATCCAACAACGACCACCTTTCACTATTTTTGCACTGCACGATGCACACTGAATCGTAGAGTTTGATTGTACCTCGTCACTCCTTGAACCCAAATAACTACCGTCGAGCTTGAACTTTTTCGGAAACGACAACACTACTTTTTCTGCTTTCACTACATCCTTACCAAACGTTACGCTTCCTTGACGTTCCGCATTCACTCGAAACTCTTCACCACCATGATTCAAAGAAAAATCTTGTTTTTCTAAGCTTAAAATAGTTGTACTGTCGTCTTTTTGTGTTATGAACGTTCTTTTTACGTTGTTTACAGTCGAATACCTTGTCATTATTTGTTGTGCGGAGTCAACAATCATGGAATTCTTTTTTGTATCTTGTACAAGGTTTCGGAATGATTGTGTTGATGTTAATACTTCATCGTTCTTTTTTTGTGTTGCTGAAGCTCCACTTTCGGCACTCAAAAAGCCATTAGCGTAACGAGCATTCTTGAACCCTGAAATGTCAACCTTGTTGATAGTATCGCCAACTGAGAGAGTAGTCCCTTTATCAACCTCAATAATTCCACCGTCTTTTAGAGTGACCTTCGTCCCCGAATCTCCAGCTTGCAACTGAACACCAATACTCGCGTGTTCCGACAATACCTCACGCAAGACTCCTTCATCTAACGCTCTCACGTCTGAAACCTTATTCACATTCTTGCCGAACAACAACTGATCTTTCGTTAACTTTGATTGGTCTTGAACCTTGGAGACGTCGACGACTTCAGGAGGTATCTTGTTAATTTTAGTAACTGGAACCTTCTCCTGACCAGAAGAAAAATCCATACTACTATACGCAGAATCCGGAACATCACCCCAACGAACAATCAACGAAGGAGAAACAACAGACCAATCACTTACCTTCGAGTAATCACCATCAGCCCAATCAAAAGACTGAGGATCGAACTCTTGTCCCTTCTCCACATTACTTTCTCCAAGTGCAAAAACTACTTGCGACAAGATGACACACACAAGGAGTGCAAAAATTACTCGTGAAAACCTCTTTTTCATCTCGAAAGTAGTCCATCTGAATAGTCTTTAAATATTCGACGGTTCTTAAACACCAAACTTTCTCCATCTATTCCCCCACTCATACGCTCAACTTCTTCAACAGTTTTCTCAGATTTATTTGGATGATATATCAACAGCGAAGGAACAGACGTTATTCCAAAAGCAGTCTCGGTAATGTCTGCCTGTGAAACGGTATAACCTCCAAAACTATCCGAACACACTTGTACTGTAAGAAAATTCACTCGATCACCATAAACTCCCTGTAAGTATCTGAAAAGTGACGCCGACCCTTTAGATCCAGAATTTCTGGATGAAATGCCATTATCGAAACTCCATAAAAACCCTATCACTGGTTTTCTCTCGGTTATAGGCGTATTTTCTTGTCTTACTTCTCTCCAGTATGCTGGTGCTACTTGGTCAACAAATTGTTGGTATATGTTAAGGAATTGTGGGAAGTTTTGAGCGTTGATGTTATCATATGCGAACGGGTGTGTTATTGCGAAGTCGTCCCAG